>DATGBT010000130.1:0-5706 GCA_035312505.1 Balneolaceae bacterium
ACGGAAGGGAGAAATAAACTACAGAAAATTAAACCAGAAACGATTGGGCAGGCTTCAAGAATAAGTGGTGTTTCTGCGAGCGACGTAGCTGTTCTAATGGTATACCTGAAAAATTAAGAACAAGGTTTCACGTGAAACATACTGTAGAAAGTGTCGAATTGAAGGATGATTTCCTCGCTGAGGTTAAGTCTCTCTATCAATCAAAAAAAGAGGAGCATCAAAAATATCTCGATGAACTCTTTGACTGGAATGAGAAAATAAACTTAGTTAGCCGGACTGTTTCACGTGAAACAGTTGAAAATCATATTGTGCATTCGCTTTTTCCTTCTCAAATGGGGTTAATGGACGCTCATGATAAATGGATTGATGCGGGGAGTGGAGGCGGCTTGCCCGGTATCCCGCTTGCCATTCAGAACCCCGAAAAACAGTTTTTGCTAAATGATAACGTGAGGAAAAAGATGAAGGCTGTTTCTGCAATCGTTGACTCACTTGAACTCACAAATGTGGAGATCGTGGCAAAAAGTATATCTCTTTTTGATCTGCAGTCCGGAACCGGGATTGTAACTAAGCACGCTTTTAAGATTCCAAAGCTTTTACATCTGCTCGATAAAAAGCCGTGGAAATCGATTATACTCTGGAAAGGTGAGCGGGATGTTTTACCTGAGCTAAATAAAACGCCGGGCCAGCTAAATGTGACAATCTACCCGTTTCGGTTTTCGGATACCTTTTTTGAAGGGAAGGCTCTTGTGCGACTGCAAAAAAAGTAGCCGGAACTGAAAACAAGCTACTCAAATCATCAAATATTAAATATATAGATATGTCCAGATTAAAAAGTTCAGAGAGAAGGATGAAGTTGATCCTGATGCTACAGAATGCAAAGAGAAAAATAACCGTCGACGACCTCGCCGATACTTTTGATGTTAGCAGACGCACTATCTTTAGAGATTTCAATGTTTTATCAGAATTGAATGTGCCCGTTACCTGGGATGAATACAGTGGATATGGGGTTATGCCGGGGTATAAGGTGCCGCCTCTAATGTTTACCTCAAAAGAATTGGCAACAATTATGGTGGGGTTGAATTTTGTAAAATCTCAGGTGGACCAAAATCTTGTAAACGATGCAAAAGGGGTAGAACTGAAAATTAAAGACGTGCTGCCGGGGGATCTGAAAACGTTTATGGAGTCTTTGGATAACCGGACGATTGTAGATCCTTTTTTGCATTTCGGATTTGAAAAGAAAGAGGGTGGGAGCTGGTACCTGATCAGCAGTGCAATCTCTCAAAACAAAGCAGTTGAGTTTTCTTATACGAGCATATCTGATGAAACGACGACCTCCCGAAAAATAGACCCTTACCTTTTGGTTTTTTACAGAGATCACTGGAACGTGATCGGATATTCTCACAAAAGAGAGGCGATTCGAAATTTTGTGCTGAACCGAATGGAAAAAGTGCGAATTACAGACGAAAATTTTGTACCAAATAAAGAAATGGACGTAGAAGCGTTAATTTTTAATTCTAACAAATCCGGGCAAATAGTTGATGTGTTGGTTGATGAAACTGCCGATAGGGCGTTCAGGGCCAATTTGCCGACAAAAATATTTAAGGAAAAGCCTGTATCTAATAAAAAAATTAAGGTGAGTTTTAAATTCGAAAATATGGACTATATCAATGAGTGGCTTCTTCAGTTTGGAGATAAGGTGGAAATCCATTCACCGAAAGAGCTGAAAGAGAAGAGAAAGTCAATTCTGCAAAAAATGCTCGGCCAACTATAAAGGCCGAAATCTATTTTAAATAAAAAAATCCGGTGCCGAAAAGACATTGCTGAATTTCAACACCGGGTTCATTAAGATTTCAGGTCGAATCAGGTAACAACGGGTGGTTCGCTCTCTTCGTCTTCTTCATTCACCACTCGGGTTACTGCACCAATTTTACCTTCTTCATCCAGTCTCATAATTCGAACGCCCTGCGTATTTCTACCCATGGTTCGAATACCTTTACACTGCATTCGAATAACTTTACCTCTCTCAGTGATAATCATCAGGTCGTCATTGTCTGACACTTCCTTCAGAGCAATGAGGTCGCCGGTTTTCTTGGTAACTTTAAGCGTAATAACTCCTTTTCCACCCCGGCTTTGCTCCCTGTAGTCTTCTACATATGAACGTTTACCGTATCCATTTTCTGAGATGGCAAGAACCGTTGCTTCATGGGTGTTTTTGATGACAACCATGTCTACAAGCTCATTATCCTTACCGAGAGACATTCCTCGCACACCGGAAGTGTTTCGACCCATTTCACGGGCTTCACTCTCATGAAAACGGATGGCCCTGCCTTTTTTATTGGCCAGGATGATGTTACTGTCACCATCGGTTAGAGCGGCACCAAGCAGACTATCGCCCTCCTTAATATTAATGGCAATAATACCATCGCGGCGTGGACGGCTATATGCTTCAAGTGAGGTTTTCTTTACCTGTCCGTCTAAGGTAGACATGATAATGGAGTGATTTTTGATATACTCCTCTTCATCAAGCGTTTTAACCGGAACAAACGTTTTTATGCTGTCATCCTTTTCAATGTCAATCAGATTGACAATAGCCCGGCCACGTGCAAGCCTGGACCCTTCCGGAATTTCATATACTTTCAGCCAGTAACAGTTTCCTTTTTCAGTGAAGAAGAGAATATAGTTATGATTTGTAGCCACAAACAGATGCTCTACATATTCGTCATCTTTCGTAGTGGTACCCTTCATTCCTTTCCCACCGCGCCGCTGTCTTCTGTAACCACTTACAGGCATTCGCTTAATGAACCCTTTATTTGAAATGGTTACAACAACATCTTCATCAGCGATCATGTCTTCAATACTGAAGTCGTCGGCTGAATAAACAATTTGAGTTCTCCGTTCGTCCCCATATCTGTCTTTCAGTTCGGAAAGCTCTTCTTTTATGATCTGATTCTGTCGTTCACGGCTTGAAAGAATTTCCCGGTACTCCGCAATCTTATCAACGATATCGCGATACTCCTGATCAACTTTTTCACGCTCCAGGCCGGTCAGTTTTTGCAGGCGCATATCCAGAATAGCTTTAGCCTGAATATCAGTGAGCGCAAATTTTTTCCGAAGTTCTTTATTAGCTTCCTGCGGACTGTTGGAAGCGCGAATGGTTTTAATTACGTCGTCGAGATTATCGAGCGCAATTTTTAGCCCTTCAAGAATATGAGCCCGTGCCTCAACCTGGTCGAGATCATAGATAGTTCGACGAATAATAACTTCAATCCGATGCTCGATAAAGTGCTGAATGAGTTCTTTCAGCGCCATTACTTTAGGGCGTCCCTGCACAAGAGCAAGATTGATAACGCCAAAAGTCTGCTGCATCTGTGTATATTTAAACAGCTGATTCAGCACAATGCCAGCATTAGCGGATCGCTTCAAAATAATAACGATTCTCATTCCATCACGGTCGGATTCATCGCGTATCTCAGAGATATCCGTAATCTTTTCATTATTAACCAGATCGGCTATCTTCTCAATAAGTGTGGCTTTGTTAACCTGGTACGGTATTTCGGTAACCACAATTTGTTCACGGCTGTTTCTGAGCTCTTCTACATTGGCACGGGCGCGCATCGTAATTTTGCCGCGACCGGTATGATAAGCCTCTTTTACACCTTCATACCCATAGATAATACCACCAGTGGGAAAATCCGGAGCCGTAATGTGTTCCATCAGCTCTTTGATTTCGATATCGGGATTTTCGATATAGGCAATGGTTCCATCAACAACTTCTCTAAGATTGTGCGGAGGCATATTGGTTGCCATACCTACGGCAATTCCTGAGGCCCCGTTCAATAGCAGGTTAGGCAGCATGGAAGGTAAAACCGTAGGCTCGAGAAGGGTGTCATCAAAGTTGTATTGATAATCAACAGTCTCTTTGTTGATATCCGTTAAAAGCTCTTCGGCGATTCGCTGCATGCGAACTTCCGTATAACGCATGGCTGCAGCAGAATCACCGTCCACAGAACCGAAGTTTCCCTGCCCATCTACCAAAGGGTAACGCAGAGAAAATTCCTGTACCATACGAACGATGGAGTCGTACACGGCAGTGTCGCCGTGGGGATGGTACTTACCAAGTACCTCACCTACAATACGGGCACTCTTTTTATAGTTACGGTTATGAAGCATTCCAAGGTCACTCATGCCGTAAAGCACTCTTCTGTGAACAGGTTTAAGTCCATCGCGCACATCGGGTAAGGCACGTGATACAATCACAGACATCGAATAGTCGATGTAGGATGATTGCATTTCGTCTTCGATTGTTATCGGTATAATTTTTTCTCGAGCCATTCTGTATTATTTATGTCTTAAAGCGTTAGGTCGATTTAATTTTGTGGATAGAATCTGGGAGCTGTTAAATATCCAGCTTTGCGTATTTTGAATTTTTCTCAATAAATTCGCGCCGGGGTTCCACATCGCCACCCATCAGGGTTGAAAACATTTTATCTGCAGCTGCGGCATTTTCAATAGTTACCTGCTGCAGTGTTCGAGTTTCGGGATCCATCGTGGTTTCCCAAAGCTGCTCAGGGTTCATTTCCCCCAAACCTTTGTAGCGGGAAACATCAAACTTTTTCTTTGATTTACGTAAGTCGCGAATAATTTTATCCCGGGTGTCATCGTCCCAGGCATAATCAATTTTACCTCGTGATGCTGTAATACGATATAGAGGAGGTGTAGCAATATAGATATACCCCCCATCCACAAGCGGATGCATATAGCGATAGAAAAAGGTGAGCAGAAGCGTTCGGATATGCGAACCATCCACATCGGCATCCGTCATGATGATAATTTTGTGATAGCGAAGTTTTTCAAGTTCAAACTCATCCTCATGGCCAACACTTGTGCCAAGTGCCGTAATCATTGCCTGTATCTCTTTGTTCTCGAGAATACGGTTGATTTTGGCTTTTTCAACATTCAGAATTTTACCCCTGAGTGGCAATATAGCCTGAAAACTACGATTTCGTCCCATTTTAGCAGAGCCGCCCGCTGAGTCGCCCTCAACAAGATAAATTTCACTGTGTTCCGGATCTTTTATAGAACAATCGGCCAGTTTACCCGGAAGTCCGCCGCCGCTCATTACGCTTTTACGCTGGATAAGTTGACGGGCCTTACGTGCTGCTGCTCTTGCCTCGGCTGCAACGACCACTTTCTCAAGAATTTTTTTAGCGGTTTTAGGGTTTTGCTCCAAAAATTCGTTCAGCTTTTCGTAGAGTATTACTTCAACTGCGCTCTGAACTTCAGAGTTGCCCAGCTTGGTTTTGGTCTGGCCTTCGAACTGTGGTTCGGCAACTTTTACACTCAATACACAGGTAAGACCCTCGCGGAAGTCTTCACCGGACACCTCAATATTACTTTTTGCTTTGATGATCTTATTTTTATCAGCGTAATTTTTAAAACAACGGGTTAATGCACGCCGAAATCCACTGATGTGTGTACCGCCTTCGCGGGTATTAATATTGTTGACATAGGAGTGCACATTTTCGGTATAACCATCATTATACTGCATGGCTACTTCCACCGGTACATTGTCTACTTCCCCTTGGATATATATAGGTGTGTCCATGAGCGATTGCCTGTTTTCGTCCAGGTAATCAACAAAATCTTTCACACCGCCGGAAAAATGGAATGTTACTTTGTTTTCACCATTTTCTTCCCGTTCATCGA
>DATGBT010000131.1:0-2904 GCA_035312505.1 Balneolaceae bacterium
TGAACTGTCTGATGATGTTATTACACAAGAAGATCAGGCAGCTCTTACACCTGAAGAAATTCTCCAGGGCATGAAGGAAGGAAATGAGCGCTTTGTTAACAACAACCTAACTCCGCGCGACTATCCTGCACAGGTAAGGGCAACAACCGATGGCCAGTATCCAGAGGCAGTGGTAATAGCATGTATTGACAGCCGTGTGCCCGTTGAAAACATCTTTGACAAAGGTGTAGGGGATATTTTTGTGGCTCGTGTAGCAGGTAACTTTGTTAACGAGGATATCCTCGGAAGTACTGAATTTGCAACGGCTGTAGCCGGCTCAAAAGTAGTGGTAGTAATGGGACATGAGCACTGTGGAGCTGTGAAATCAGCCATTGATGATGTGGAAATGGGTAACATTACTGCACTTCTTTCAAACATCAAGCCTGCTGTTGAAAGAGCTGAAGAGTCTTATGAAGGTGACGAAAGCTCGTCTAACGACGATTTTGTAACCAACGTAGTAAACACAAACGTGCGGTATACCATCGAGCAGATGAGAGAGCGCAGCTCAATTATCGCTGAGCTCGAGAGAAATGGAGATCTTGTTATTGCCGGTGCATTCTACGATCTCGATACAGGTGAAGTCACGTTCCTCGACTAAACAAACCAACTTTATACGATCCCAATAATTACTAAACCCCCTTCTGTGAAAAGAAGGGGGTTTTTTTATTCAATCGGCATTTTGTATCTAATGAAAAGAGGTGTTTGATGAAATAGTAATATTTAAAAACAGAGGGATTTAGCAATCGCACATACGGCTTAATTTTCATAGCTTACCACAACTTAATCTTTCATTTAAACCCGTAAGATATGTTACGAGATTCCTTTCCAGTTCATCTGTTTATAGCACTTACAGCACTTTTTTTAATGGCTTCTTGCTCCAACAATTCCAATCGAACTATGGAGAACGAATCTATGAGTATGGATGACAGACTGGCACAGTATACTCCTTTTGAACTCAATACGGATATGTCGCAGCTTAGTGAGAATCAGAAAGAGATGATATCCCTTCTGATTGATGCTGCCGGAGCAATGGAGGAGGTTTTTTGGCTGCAGGCTTATGGAAACAAAGAACAGTTGATGAGCTCTCTGGAAAGTGAAGAGGAGAGAAGATTTGCTGAAATCAACTATGGGCCTTGGGACCGTTTAAATGGTAACGAACCGTTCGTTGAAGGATTTGGACCTAAACCGCTGGGAGCGAACTTCTATCCGGCCGATATGACAAAGGAGGAGTTCGAAGCCTGGAATTCTGATGCAAAAGACGACCTCTACACCATTGTTCGAAGAGACGATAACGGTGAACTTGTAACCATTGCCTACCATGAGGCTTATTCTGTACATCATCGCTATGCTGCTGATAAACTTCGCGAAGCTGCTGAATTGGCTGAAGAGCCGGGACTAAAAAACTACCTCGAGCTGAGGGCAGAAGCACTTCTTACTGACGAATACCGGGCGAGCGACATGGCCTGGCTGGACATGAAAGATAATGAAATTGAGGTGGTCATCGGGCCGATAGAAACATACGAGGATCGACTCTATGGATATAAGGCAGCTCATGAAGCCTTTGTACTTATCAAAGATATGGAGTGGAGCGAGAGACTTTCGAAATATGCCGAAGTATTGCCCGATCTTCAGAGAGGATTGCCCGTTCCAGATGAATATAAAACCGAGGAACCGGGTACCGACTCCGACCTGAACGCCTATGACGCTGTTTATTATGCCGGAGATGCCAATGCTGGCTCTAAAACGATTGCCATTAATTTGCCGAATGATGAAGAAGTTCAGCTGGCAAAAGGAACCCGTCGACTGCAGCTAAAAAACTCAATGCAGGCCAAATACGACAAAATTCTGGTTGAAATCGCTGACATGCTTATTGTGGAAGAGCAGCGGGAATACCTCACCTTCGACGCATTTTTCAGCAATACTATGTTTCATGAAGTAGCCCATGGCCTTGGAATTAAAAATACCATTGACGGTAACGGTACCGTTCGCGAAGCTTTAAAAGATCATGCATCAGCTCTCGAGGAAGGAAAAGCCGATGTTCTTGGTCTGTACATGATTTCAGAGCTCCGGAAAGACGGCATGGTAACGGATGGACAAATTGAGGATAATTACACTACATTTGTAGCCAGTATTTTTCGATCTATACGATTTGGAACAAGCAGTGCACACGGCCTTGCAAACCTTATTCGATTCAACTATTTCACTGAACATGGCGCTATTTTATTTGATGAAGAGCAGCAGGCCTATCGTGTGGACTTTGATGAAATTGAAAAGGTAACCAATCAACTTTCTGAACGGATATTAACATTTCAGGGAGACGGCGATTATGATGGGGTTGATGCCTTTGTGGAACAGTACGGTGAGGTAGGGTCGGGGCTGCAGAACGCGCTTGACCGGCTTTCAGAAGCGGGAATTCCAACTGATATTACCTTTGAACAGGGGAAAGAGGTACTTGGTGTTGAGTAACCCAAATGGATTTCATAATTCATTCAGAAAGTTGCTTTAGCAAAACATCTTTTAATACAGTCGCAGAGACGTTAACTATTCAGCTTTTTTGATGGCTTCCTAAGTTTATTATAATACCAAAGGATTCCTGAAAATTACTAAGCAACGAAGATATGATCTTTCATATTCACCTATTTTGACAAAACCTTTCTGATTATATAGCGTATATATATTATTATATCTAATCAGTGCAGGAGAATTCTTATGTCAAACTCAGACAGACTTTCCATTGATTTGTTCACAAAGGTTCAGGACGATTTTGAAAAGCGTCAATATGTTATTCTCGCAGAACTAAAGAAGATATCGAAGGAGTTTCAGTATTATAAAATTTACCCGCACTTAAGTCTGCTTGTTGAGCTC
>DATGBT010000132.1:0-4267 GCA_035312505.1 Balneolaceae bacterium
CGAAACATTCTAAAAGATTACCGAATGGTTTACGAAGAAGAGCCGCCTCCGATCAGCGGAATTACAATTATGACGGACTCTGACAATACCGGTGAATCTACAAAAGCATACTTTGGGCCTATAACCATCTCAAAAAACTGATTTTTAGAAATGAGTAATAACCCTAACGCTGAAACTGCCACAATCAGCATTATTATACCGGTGTATAACGAAGAGAGAACCATACATAAGCAGCTCCGATATCTCTCGGATTGCAGTCGGGGATACCCTACCGAAGTGATTGTGGTTGATGGCGGGAGCACCGACAGCACCGTACTAAATGTGAGAAATGAGGGCTTTACCTGTCTTAATGCGCCCGAAAAGGGTCGCGCCATTCAGATGAATACAGGTGCCCTGTTTGCCTCTGGCAACATCCTCTACTTTGTACATGCCGATTCGAAGCCGCCCAAAACCTTTCAAAAAGATATACGCAACTACATTAACCGGGGCCATGAGTCGGGGTGCTATCGCTTTGCATTCGATTCCGATCACCCTCTTCTTAAACTCAACTCCTACTTTACGCGATTTAACCGGCTTATGTGCCGGGGCGGGGATCAGACACTCTTCATTACCCGTTCTTTTTTTGATGCGCTGGGGGGCTTTCGTGAAGACTATAAAATTATGGAGGATTTTGAGTTTATTCGCCGTTTACAGAAGTCCGGATCGTTTATCATTATTCCAAAAGATACGGTCGTATCAGCCCGAAAATATAGCGACAACAGCTACCTGAAAGTAAATGTGGTGAACCTGGTTGTGTTCACCATGTTTTTCCTGGGAGCGTCACAAAAAACCATGATTCACGCCTACAAAAACCTGATTGTGAACACCAAATTTGGATAGCGCCTTCTTTATAATCTATGTTCCTGCTTCAACGGGTTCTCTTCCGTATATTTTTTTACAGACAGCTGATGTTTTCTTTGAAACGAGCTGAATTTCCTCCTCTGTAAGCAGCTCCTGCCACTCTGTAATCGTCGACTTTGCGTCTCTGGGAGTGTATCGATGCGAATCAGAATCTCCGTTTTCGTTACCCGAGGTCGCTTTCTCAATGTATGATTCAACTTCCCCTGTAAACGGTAATCCTGCATAGGTAAACATATTTCTAAAAGTATCCAGCGGATTTTCTGCAGCCTCTTCGTGCGTCGTGAAAAACCATTCGGGGTATTGCTCCCGATAGTGCAGGATCATCGTGTTTAAAACATTCCACAGAAGGGACACCCGTTCAATAATATCCCTCTTTATGAGTGCCTGCTGCATCGCATCCCTGTATTGAGGAAAAAACCGGTTCACCAACTCTTTCTGATTCAGAATATTACTGAAATCGAAATCCCAGCCCTGTTTCTTTAAACTTGCGACGAACGCCAGCGGGTTTCGGGTTGTACAGATCACACTAGCAGAGTACCGCTCATACAGCCAGCCGGCCGACAGAAGCGCAATGGGGTCTTTTAATAAGTAGCGGGGACGATTCGATCTCATCAAAAAGTGCTTTAAAAAAATAAGCGGGGTTTTGGCGCTGTACCCCGACTCCCTGCTCACCTTTCTTGCATAATCCAGGCCTGATTCAGGCAGGTACTGATCAAAATAATTCTCAATCTCTGCCCGGTTGTCCGACGACGGCACATGCTGAAACCAATTCTCGAAACGATAGGCGAAATTATATCTCTCGAAATCCGGATTGAAGGGTTCATAAACCAATTCAACCCGGTTACTTTGGCTTAGCGTCTTTCCCACCCAGGTTGTACCCGACCTGTGTGGGCCTGTAACAAGAATGTGTTTATATGACTTTTCCATTCAGCTGCTTATTATTAATCCCGGTCTTTGAAATCGGTACACTTTTGTTATACTGTTTGGTATAATAGTTCTGATGATTATAAGTTATTAACTATACGCCGTTACCATATTGTATTACCTTCAAAGATAGTAAATTTTAGCCGGTAACAGGCTGTTTTAGTGTGGTGGGCTGACTCCCCGCATGCTTTTTAAATGATAATAAAACCAAACATAAACCATGGCTTACCGATGGGTATTTTCCGAACCCCCGAGGGAGGAGTCCGTACCGTACTTGCGCGAACGACTAAACGTCCCCGGGGAAATTGCACATTTACTGGCTCTTCGCAGCGTTGACACATACGAAAAGGCCAAAACGTTTTTCCGGCCCGAAAATGAGGAGCTTCACGACCCCTTTTTAATGAAAGATATGGAAGAGGGCGCTTGCCGGCTCTCTACCGCCATCAGAAACAGGGAAAAGGTTGTAGTTTACGGCGACTACGATGTAGACGGCACAACCGCCGTGAGTATTCTCTATACGTTTTTGAAGGGGTTTGGCCTCGATGTGGAATACTATATCCCTCACCGTTTTAAGGAAGGTTACGGCATAAACCCCGATGGGATACAGTTTTCCATCGACAAAAAAGCCAACCTGATCGTATCTGTAGATTGTGGTATTACAGCTATCGATGAGGCGCTATACGCAAAAGAGAACGGTATTGACCTTATTATCTGTGATCACCACACTGTTGGTGATTCCATCCCTGAGGCTGTTGCCGTCCTGGATCCCAAACGGCCTGACTGTTCCTATCCTTTTGATGGATTGTCGGGCGCCGGGGTTGGGTTTAAACTTATACAGGGCACCATCAGAAAGCTGGGCCTCGAAAGCTCCCTTGCCGATCAATATCTCGACCTGGTCTCCATTTCAATCGCATCAGACATCGTGCCTATTGTGGATGAAAACCGGATCATGATGCGGAAAGGACTGGAACTTATCAACAGCTCCCCAAGAATTGGTATAGCGGCACTGCTGAAAAAAGTAGGTCTTAAGCCCGGTCTCATAAATACTTCCACCATTGTATTTTCCCTGGGACCGCGAATTAACGCAGCCGGACGGATGGGAGACGCCACTACCGCCGTTGAGCTTATGATCGCTGAATCGAGTGCCCAGGCACATCGTTTTGCTGAACAGCTCGAAGAGATCAACCAAAGACGAAGGGACACCGACATTGCTACCACAAACCAGGCAACCGATATGCTCGAAAATGATTTCGAGATCGATTCACTATCGGCCATGGTACTTCACCATCCCGACTGGCACCTGGGCGTAATCGGTATTGTCGCCTCGCGCCTGGTTGACGCTCATTACCGGCCGGCTATTATGCTGAGTACCGTTGAAGACAAGATTAAAGGCTCGGCACGATCCATAAAAGGATTTAATATTTATGACGCACTAAAAAAATGTGAGGATCTGCTCGAGCAGTTTGGAGGGCATGAGTTTGCCGCCGGCCTTACAATGGACAAGAAAAACCTGGACGAGTTTCGGAAACGGATCGATCAGATTGCCTTCGACAGCCTGACCGATAACGACTTTAAGCCCGAACTGGAGATTTCGGCCGAGCTCGATCTTCGCGATATCGACCTGAAATTCTGGAAACTGTTGACCCAGTTTGAGCCATTTGGCCCCGGCAACATGCGCCCTATTTTTGTAAGTAAAAATATCTGTGTGGAGGGAAAGCCCAGCATCGTTGGCAACGGCCACCTGAAGATGAAAGTACACCAGGGAGATTCCCAAGTTTTCGACGCGATAGGCTTTAACATGCACGAATTTGAGCCGCAGCTGCGCAATTGCCAGCAAGATGATATCGACATTGCCTACGTTCTTGAAGAGAACTACTGGAATGGACGCCGCTCGATACAGATACGCCTAAAAGATATCCACGTAAACGGCAATGGTGCATAATATTAACCCGGCTGTAAGATGCTGAAGGCATGACTATTGGCGTGGATTGAAACTGAAAAAAGATTGTGTTAAGCTATAAAAGCCCTTATATTTGAAATTCTGTGAGGGACTGTAGCTCAGTCGGTAGAGCAACGGACTGAAAATCCGTGTGTCGGCGGTTCGATTCCGCCCGGTCCCACGCATAACTAAACCCCTGTGAGACATAGAGATATGATCGCGCAGGGGTTTTTTATTTTTGGGGGATTTTTACAATCTATTTCCTGTGGTTACAAGGAAAGGGTTTTTAGCCCCCCTCATATTTTGCACTCACATTAGTATTGATTTTGTGCCCTATCGTTACTCACTCATGAAATGGTGAAGCCGTTCTCTATTCCCTCACATCTTTGAAAGAGTTTACAATGTGAACTTGGGTTTCGAAGTACCCAAAAAGTTCAGGCTTGTAAGCTGGGGGCGATATGAGAAGAACCGGGAACAAGTGGTATTCCCGGCAGGACTCGCCTC
>DATGBT010000133.1:0-15112 GCA_035312505.1 Balneolaceae bacterium
CATTATTGAAATTCTTGGTAAGATTGGGTCATTTGCCCATCTTATCTGGTCAACAAATACTGAGTCCACGGAGTACGGCAAACTGCTGCAGGAGGCCAATGAGCTTGGTTCTGAAGTGAGTCAAAAACTGGTTTTCTTTGATGTAGAGTGGCTGAAACTCTCTGATGAGAAGGCTGATGAACTGATTAGACACGAAAATTTAAATCCGTGGAAGCACTATTTGCGCACATCAAGGAGGTATAAAGAGCACACATTAACAGAAGAAGCAGAAAAAGTAATGAGTGCAAAATCGGTAACCGGTCGCGCTGCATGGAATCGCTTCTTCGATGAAACCCTGGGAGCTGCCCGTTTTGAACTTGATGGCGAAACGTTAACCGAGCAGGAGGTATTGAGTAAACTTCACAGTCCCGATCGCGATTTAAGAAAACGCGCACATCAGTCACTCACAACTACTTTTAAAAAACATTCCCGAACGCTCACCTTCGTTTTCAACACAATATTAGCTGATAAATCTACAAATGATAAACTGCGTAATTACAGTCATTGGCTCGAAAGCCGCAATTTATCGAACCAGATTGATGATGCCTCTGTAGACGCACTGGTAAAAGCTGTTGAAAATAAATATGGTATTGTTCAGCGGTATTACAAACTCAAAACGAAGCTGCTGGGTCTGGATAAAATGTTTGATTACGACAGGTATGCACCACTCCTCAACTCAACAAAGGCTATCTCTTGGGAAGAATCAAAAGAAATGGTACTGAGTGCCTATGGTGATTTCAACCCCGAAATGAAGAGTATAGCCAGCAAGTTTTTTGAAGAAAACTGGATTGATGCAGCTGTGAAACCAGGGAAAAGGGGAGGGGCTTATTCTGCCGGCACTGTAACAACCGTTCATCCTTATGTTTTTATGAACTTTGAGGGACGACTGCGGGATGTTCAAACGCTGGCACATGAACTGGGGCATGGCGTACATCAATATTTGTCCAGGAAGCAGGGTGAATTACAATCCTCAACACCTTTAACCACAGCCGAGACAGCCTCCGTTTTCGGAGAAATGCTTGTATTTAACCGAATGATGGAGAATCTCTCGGACCCAAAAGAGAAGCTGGCGCTGTTAATAAGCAAAATTGATGATGCCATAGCCACAATTTTCAGGCAGGTCTCAATGAACCGTTTTGAAAATGAAATTCACCACGCACGAAGAGATGGCGGTGAACTTTCTACGGATGATTTTTCGGGCTACTGGCATAAAACGCAACATAAACTTTATGGGGACTCTGTAGAGCTCACAGACGAGTATAAACTATGGTGGTGTTATATTCCTCATTTTCTTCATACACCGGGATATGTGTATGCATATGCATTTGGTGAGCTGCTGGTGTTGGCTCTTTATGACCTGTATAAAAAATCGGATCAAAAAGAGTTTTCTGAAAAATATATTGAACTTCTTGAGGCAGGAGGCTCTGACTGGCCCCACAAGATTGTGGCAAAAATGGGGGTCGATATTACAGATGCTTCATTTTGGGAAAATGGACTGCAGCTTTTCGAGGAGATGATTTCTGATGCAGAAAAACTATCACATTCGCTTTAATCACTTCCCTTAAATACCATATCTGAAACCTGACTTATGACTACGAACAGCGAAGATAAAGCACTGCGGGAATTTAAACTCATAATGAGCGATCTGCTACAGCTGCTGGTAAAGGCAAGTAGTGCAAAAACAGGATACATGTATTGGGTAAATCGATCTCGTCGGCAGTTTGTGCTTGAATCGTCTCATACAGAGATGCAAAACGTGATGTTCAAGGATCGTATTGAGTTTGAGGATTTCTTTCTGGATCAATACAAGAATTCAAAGCGCGATGTTACCCTTATTGTAGGGGAGAGTATAGACAGTGCCAGGTTACGGCACTATTACGAAAAGCCAGAAGTTAAGTTTATTCGCCTCATCCCGTTCCAAAATAATGGTGAAACCGTAGCATTAACCGTTTTGGAGTCCGACAGGAAGTTAAACGGAATAGACCTGGGTGATGTCATAAAATCGTACAATCGAGCTCATATAAACGTTCTAAATACTTATTTGAAACTTACAGATATGTTTGAAGATCAGGCACGCTGGGAGGGCTACGACCGCTCGCTGGACAGCTTTAATAAAAACCTGACTCATGTTCAGGTGCTTGATCATCTTCTGAATGAAGTGCAGCGGCTCTTGCCTTCGGGCGGGGGTTCGGTAGTCCTGAGAGGGATGGAAACCTGGGTATCGGTATTGCGTTCCGAAAACTCGTATAATTCACCATCGCTGGGGCTCATGGTCGAAGAACGGTCTATGGCGTTTGACGCACTTCAAAAGGGAGAGCCGGTATTTTCCATGCACTTTAACCAAAACCCCAAAAGAATATCCACATCAGAAAGTGAAACAGAAGGAGCAACCCTTGCCGTGCCTATGCTGATAAACGGCAGACGCCAGTCAGTTCTTCTTGTATATGATAAGAACCCGTTGGTATTCACAGAGTCGGTAAAGCACCAGATTAAGAATTTGGTAAGGGTTGCCGGGTTAAGTATCCGGGCAAAAATGTCGAAAAAACATATTTCTGATGACCTTTTTACGACTGAATATGGCAACTTTAAACCGGATTTGTGGAAACTGAGTCTTGAAAAGCAGGCAGAAAGAACAAAGGAAAGTAGCGAGCATGTTTGGTTTGGCCTGATGGGGGTCGAAAATCTTTCAGAAATTCGCTCGCAATATCGTCTGGACGACCTTGTTAAACTTCAGCGAATCATAGTAAAAGCCATTAACCCTTCCAGGCTCGGTTACAATGGTATTGTTGGGTTTAACAGCGACTATGTCTACTCATATATTTTCGTAGGAATGTCTGAAGACCACCACAAACAGTGGCTTAAAACAAATATTCTGGATTTGAAAAACAAAATTGATATGGGAGACGGGAGAAAGGTAACAGTTTCGATTAATGCGGGCTCTACGAAATTGGGCAATGATGGCCGCGAGGTGGACGAAATCATCAATGACGCAAAGCAATCGCTAAATGTAGCGATGAACAGTGAGCGGGAAATTTCAATCAGGGATTAAGACATGGGAAGATCGTTTTTAGTAGTGATAGACGGGCTTGGAATTGGTGCACAGGAAGATGCAGCCGATTATGGGGATGAAGATTCTGATACGCTTGGTCACGTTAGTGAAATTACCGGGCTTAAACTCCCGAATTTTGAGCGGCTTGGACTTGGAAATATAAAAGACCTGGCATCAGTAGAACCGTGTGCTGCCCCCAATGCAAGCTTTGGGAAAATGAGGGAAGTGTCAGCCGGAAAAGACAGCACAACCGGCCACTGGGAACTTGCAGGCGTGAAGCTCGACAAGCCCTTTCCAACATATCCAAGCGGATTTCCTGCAGACGTTATCAAGAAATTTTGTGAATTAACAAACACGGACGATGCTCTCTGCAATTTGCCCTATTCCGGAACAGATGTTATCCGCGATTACGGCGAAGAGCACATTGAATCCGGAAACGCCATTGTCTATACGTCGGCAGATAGTGTGTTTCAGGTTGCTTGCCATACCGATGTTGTTCCGCTTGACCTGCTATACGAATGGTGTGAGCGTACACGCAACGAAATTTGTGTGGATGAGCATGCCGTGGGGCGTGTAATTGCACGGCCTTTTGAGGGAACTCCCGGCTCCTTTACCCGCATTTCTGATAAACGACATGACTTTTCGCTGGATGTGCCAGAGCCTAATTTAATGAGCGAGCTGCACAAAGCCGGTGTAGGCACCTACTCGATCGGTAAAATTATTGATCTGTTTCCAGGTGCGCCGTTCACCCAGTTCCGACGCACAAAAAGTAACGCCGAAGGAATTTCTCAGTTATTAAGCCTGATGAGTGCAAATATTGATGACAGTTTTACCTTTGTGAATTTGATTGATACCGATCAAATTTACGGTCACCGACAAGATACTGAAGGCTATGCCGGCGCTTTGGAAGAGATCGACCGCGCGCTGCCGGCAATACTGGATAAATTAAATAGTGGTGATTTGTTAATACTAACCGGTGATCACGGAAATGATCCGGCAGACAACAGTACGGACCATACCCGCGAATTTGTGCCACTGCTGGCCTGTATAAAAGGGGAAAGAGGCAGCGACCTTGGAACTCGGAGAACGTTTTCTGATGCTGCGGCTGCAATAGCAGATTATCATGATCTTGATAGCGATTTTAACGCAAACTCTTTTCTGACTAACGTTTGACGCATATAATATCAGCTTACATATTTATGTGATTTTTGTTTATATTTAGAAGTTCTTTGCCTGTGTATTTTTGTACAACAATTATACACATGGTTCGTAATGAATAGTAGCTGTTCAGTCAGAAAGCATAATTATCAACAAAGGATTTTAAAACGTGGCAAAAAGCTCAGGAATCTCCACCCGGGAATCAGAATCATTAGACCGTTATCTACACGAAATTGGAAAAGAAAAGCTTATCACCCCGGACGATGAAGTACGTCTGGCAAAAGAAATTCAAAAGGGCTCACAAAGAGCACTTGAAGAACTAACCAAAGCAAACCTGCGTTTTGTGGTTTCGGTAGCGAAACAATATCAAAATCAGGGTTTATCGCTTGGAGATTTAATCAACGAAGGGAACCTGGGGCTTATAAAAGCCGCCAAACGTTTCGATGAAACCAGGGGCTTTAAGTTTATATCATATGCTGTGTGGTGGATACGTCAGTCTATTCTGCAGGCACTTGCTGAGCAGAGTCGAATTGTGCGTCTTCCGCTCAACAGAGTCGGTGCGCTGAACAAAATTGGTAAAGAACTCTCTAAACTTGAGCAGGAGTATGAGCGTGTGCCATCTGCAGCCGAGCTTGCAGAAAGTCTTGAAATGACGGTCTCTGAAGTTGCTGACACTCTGAAAATTTCGGGACGCCATCTTTCCATGGATGCACCCTTTGCCCAGGGAGAGGATAATCGACTACTCGATGTACTCGAGAATGAAGAGATTCCAAATCCTGACAATGATTTGATGGGCGAGTCTCTGAAAGTAGAAATCGAAAGAGCCCTATCGAAATTAACTAAACGTGAGGCAGAAGTTATTCGTCTCTATTTTGGCATTGGCCGTGAGCATTCTCTTACCCTCGAGGAAATAGGTGAAAGGTTTGATCTGACACGTGAACGCGTTCGTCAGATTAAGGAAAAAGCACTCAGGAAATTAAGACACCACAACCGAAGTGCAGCACTACGTGCCTATCTTGGGTAAAATTTTTTGAAATACTTTCTCAAAAGCCGATTCTAACAGATCGGCTTTTTTTGTATAATAACACCCCTCAAATCAGAAGCAGATAGTTTCTTTATTCGCATGAATATGTGATTTGTATGGTCGGTTTATCTTATTAGATTACCTGATCATGCAAAATCTTCGGTTTTTCATATCGCTCATTTTTTTAATCTCGCTGGCAGATGTGGTATTTGCTCAATATTTGCCATTCCGCTCTTATTCTATAGAACTTGGGCTTAGCGAATCTGTTGCACACACAATGGTTCAGGATGAGAAGGGATTTATATGGGTGGGTACAGGTTACGGTTTAAACCGTTTCGATGGGCAGAGGTTTAAGCAGTACTATGAGGAAGACGGCCTTGCAAACAACCGTGTAAACTCGCTGCACCAAGACAGCAAAGGCCGAATCTGGGTCGGAACCGATACGGGGATATCAATCTTTGAAAACGACACGCTCTTTACTCCCGATTACCTGAACAGATTTAGCCGTTACTCTATTACTGCCATTTTTATAGATAGTAATGGGAATGCATGGATTGGCACGGATGGTAACGGTATCTGGAAGGCTAATGAAGACGAAACAGTTGAATCTATCGATGAAAAGTATGGGCTGCCCGTAGAAAGAGTCCGGGCTATTGATGAGGCTGTGGATGGCTCAGTCTGGCTGGGATCAAGGGAAGGTCTGGCAAAAATTAGCCCGGACGGCGAGGTCGATTTTTTTGCCAGCAGGTTTGGTGCGCCCGAACTTCGTATAAGGGATTTGGATGCCGAAACTCCGGAGCGAATCTGGATCGCGACAAGAACAGGGCTGGTGCTATTTTATGAAGGTGAATTTACCGTATATGGAGAAGAATCCGGCCTTAATGACCAGCGAATACAATCGGTTACGGTAGAAGGTGAGAGTAGGATTTGGCTGGGCACCGAGAGCGGTGTTTCTCTTTTTGATGGTGAAAATTTTCAAAATTATACTCGTAATGACGGTCTGCCTGCGTCTATAATCTACGATACACTTAAAGACCGGGAGGGGAATATCTGGCTGGGTACACTTGGGGGAGGTATATCCATGTATGTCGGGGATTATTTCAAAAGTTTTGATATAGATAACGGCCTTACAAACAATGTGATAACGGGTTTTGGCGAAGATTCAGACCGAAATATCTGGATGGCAACCTATGGAGGAGGTGTACTCAAATACAATGGTACAGAGTTTGATGTTTTTACTTCAAGCGATGGACTTGCCGATAACAAAGTGTACTCCATCAAAGAGGACAGGGATGGACGTATATGGATTGGTAGCAGCGGCGGACTAAATATTTATGAAGATGGCAAGCTTAGGCTCTTTGATGGAATAGATTATCCCCTGGAATCAGTTCGGAAGGTTTTCGAGGATGAAGAAAAGGATGAGTTCTGGATTGCCACTTATAACGACGGGGTATTTAGATATAGTGAGGAGGGCTACATTCGGTATCATGCAGGAAATGGTCTTCTGAACAATACGGTAATGGATGTTAAAAAGTCTGAAAATGGAGATATCTGGCTCGCAACATACGGTGGTGTGTCTATCTTTGATGGAGATAGTTTTCGACATATAACCATAGCAGACGGCATTCCAAGTAACGGTGTTATTCATATCTACAAAGATAATATAAACAGAACGTGGCTATCTACTTTTAACGGAGTGGCGATACTTGAGGAGGAACGTATCATTCGGCTGCCGGAGTCGGAAAATTCTGAAATAATATCCTATTTCACTATACAAGATCGTGATGGGCGGTATTATGTTGGAACAAACCAGGGATTGTATAAAGTGGACCCCGAAAGTCTTGTGAACTCTACCGATCCGATCACCCGCTTAAAGTCATTCCGATTATACAATAAAAATCAAGGGCTTATATCGAATGAACTAAATGCAGGTGGATCTTTGTTGGCCAGCGACGGTTCGATCTGGCTGGGTAGTGTAGAGGGAGTGAGCCAGTTTTTTCCCGAGAATGTACGTCATAGCAGTATACCTCCGGGTATAGAGTTTGAAGAAATTATGGCCAGTGGCAACATGCTTCATTCCACTCAGCATGTTGTTTTAGATGACGATCAAAATTTTCTTCAGTTTTCGTTTAAAGGATTGAGTTTTGAGGCACCGGACCAGGTAATTTATGAATATAGAATGAGAGGCTTGGAGCAGGGCTGGCAGCTTACGCGCGACAGTCAGATTCGCTATCCATCTCTTTCTCCGGGTGAGTATGAATTTCAGGTTCGGGCATACAACGCGGATGGTGTGCCAAGTGCAGAGCTCTCTGAATTTTCGTTCGAGATACTTTATCCCTTTTATCTCAGATGGTGGTTTTTAATGCTTGTTTCACTTCTTTTAATGGCGTTTGGCTTCTTTCTGTATCGATATTTTGGTATTCGCAAACAGGTAGATATTGAAAGAATGAGAGTTCAAATTGCAAGCGACCTTCATGATGATGTCGGATCATCCCTCACAGAGATAGCCCTGCAAACGGATTTATTACAGGCAGGTCCGGGTAACGATGAGATAAAAAACACAATGAAACAGCTTGGCGAACAAAGCAGGAAGATTGTTAGCAGCCTCGATGACATTGTATGGTCAATTGATTCGAGAAATGATACAGCCGGTGACTTGACGGACAGGATGCAGGATTATGTGAACCAGGTGTTGTCTCAAAAAGATATTGAAGTCCACTATGATTTTGATGACCTGAAAATGCAGGAGAAACTCCCTGTTGATGTGAAAGAAAACGTTTATCTGATATTTAAAGAGTCAATAAACAATATTGCCAAACATTCAAACGCTACTAAGGTGGTTATACGTTTTTCCTTTAGTGGTAAACACTATCAACTTACTATCCACGATAATGGTACAATGGGTCAAAACGAAAGTCGGAAATCGGGCCAGGGATTACGCAATATGCGTATGAGGGCAGAACGAATCGGTTCAGACATTCAGATATCAGAAAACGGCGGATATAAAGTTCACGCAAGCGGATCAATAAAATAGAAGAGGAAGCTATGATTGAAATTGGAATAGTTGAAGACAATGTAAAAATCAGAGATTTGATTCAGAAGTTTTTAAACATGCAGGAGAATATGAGTCTTAATCTTGCGGTAGATTCCGTGGAGGAGATGCTCGAGCTTTTGAAGAATGGTAAAAATCCTGATGTACTGCTGATGGATATACAACTCCCTGGAATGTCTGGCATTGAGGGTATAAAAATAATCAAGCAAAAATACCCCGAAATTGAAATCATAATGCTGACCATCTACCATGATTCTCATAAAATTTTTGATTCTCTGTGTGCAGGAGCATCCGGTTATTTGTTGAAACACACGTCACTCCCGGAAATCAAGGAGTCGATAGAGAATTTAATGAACGGCGGAGCCCCCATGTCTCCCCAGATCGCAAGAAAAGTGATCCAGCATTTTAACGATCCCCAACCGGAAAAAAAGCCTGAAAGCAATCTTACGACCCGTGAACAGGACATTGTAAACGGTTTGGTTGACGGATTAAGCTATAAACTGATTGCTGACAGATATTCGATATCTATTGATACCGTGAGGGCTCATATTCGAAACATCTATAAGAAATTACACGTAAATTCTAAGGCGGAAGTCATTGCTAAATCTCTTAGAGGAGAGATTTAGTATAGAGTATAACATGAATATGTGATACGGTTTAAGGAACCAAACGGTTATATTCTATTAAACGTTAGTATAACGCATCGAAAAACGGAGTTTGTTATGAAAGTTAAAAATTATTTCCTCATCACTTTACCTGCACTGGCACTTTTCATGTCAGGTTGTTATACACAGCTTCAACAAGTGGAACGTACGCCATACATGTCTGTGGCAGAGAGAGTTCAAACAGATCGCGCAGTATCTTCACAAGCAGCCACAGAACGGCGAGCCAGTGAAGTCGTAAACGAAGACGATTATACTCTTGGATATGAAGATGGGTGGGATGATGCTGAGGCGTACTATTTTAAAGATTACGATGCTCTTGAGTGGTACCTTGACGTAGGTATAAATCTTGCTCATAATCCATATGCAAGAAGAACCGTAACAAATAACTACTACCACGTTAACGGCTACTCACATTACGATGCGTTCTATAATGTTTACTATACACCTTACTCTTACTATTATCGACGACATTTAGGTTTCAGAATCGGCTTTGGTAATCGATTTTTTGGACCAGGGTTTGGATTTTACAGTTATTACGCATACCCAGGTTACTACCCTTACTATGGTTCTTTTTGGGGATACGGAGGGTATTATCCTTACTACGGAACAACGATTTATTACGCTAACACCGTCGTAAACAGTCCCTCAAGAACATATAACCCAAGAACCAGCGCCCTTGCATCCAGGAATCGTAATAATGTAACACGCACAACCCGGGATAATGCAAGAGTTAATCGCAATGCGGTTCGAACGAATGTACGCTCATCAGCCAGAACCGAAAGAGTAAACCGAACCAGGTCAACGGTGAATCGAACTCGATCTTCTTCAACTGTACGCAGCCGCAGCGGTTCAAGAACAACAAATCGGGGAACAGTAAACAGAACCCGATCTACAAACAGAAGTTCAGGAACGGTGAACCGGAACCGGTCAAACTCACGAAGTTCAGGAACGGTAAATCGCAGCAGGTCCTCAAGCAATAGAGGCAGCGGTACAGTTAACCGAAGTCAGTCAACCAGCCGAAGTTCCGGTAGCGTTAACAGAAGCCGGTCCACAACACGAAGCTCTGGAGCTGTTAATCGAAGCAGTTCATCCGGCAGTAGAAATTCCAGTTCGGTAAACCGAAGCAGAAGCTCTAATCGAATAAGTGCAGTACAGAATGAACGAGGGCGTACTACCGTAAATCGTTCGGCTCCCTCAAGTACAAGGCAACAATCAATTGACAGAATCAGAAGCAGAATTAACGCTGGAAATGTAAATGTTGGCTCGGATCAACGTGCTGTATCCCGAGTTAGGAGCAGAATTACCCAGCCGGAAAGCCGAAGTAGTGGATCAAGAATTTCCAACCTGATAAGAAAAACAATTTCTAATACTGTTAGCAGTGGAATTAGCAGATCTACATCGGTAACCCGCTCTTCAGGAAACCGGTCAAATAGTTCAGTACGATCTTCCGGCACTCGTAGTAGTTCACGATCAACGGTCAGATCATCAAGATCATCGAGCAGAAGCAGTTCTTCTGCAACCAAGCGAAGCAGCCGGAGTTCTTCATCGAGCAGCAGAAATAATTAAGGCTTAGAGCGTAATTTCTCTGATACATTAGTTAGAAATCAATTTCACAGGATAAGTATGCGAAAAATATTGAAAACAGTACTGCTCATTCTGGTTTTAATGGGAGTGAACGAGCTGATTGCACAAAACCCAAATAATGCCCTCCTTTACAGTAATCAGGCCACGCTTTTTGGCCAGCAGAGCAGTGCCGGTGATCCAATATCGATTGTTCTTCCCGGTACAGCATTTAAATCAGGTTTTGGCTCTTTTGTAGACAACCCGGCCAGCATGGCGCTGCATGACAAGAGTTTTTTTGAGTTTGGTCTTTCTCACAGAAATGTTGAAGAAAATAGTCTCTTTTTGGGTGAGAGCCGTATTGGCGAGAATCGCGACACGGGATTAAACAATATTGGGTTTTTATACAGTTATCCAACAGAGCGAGGTAGTTTTGTGATAGGTGCCGGATATTCAGAACAAAAGTCCTTCAACCGAGCCCTGGAATTTCGAGGAAGAAATGAAAACAGCTCCATTACGGATGCATTCAAGGCAGATGGTTCCCAATATCAGGAGATAGCGTTTAGGACGTTTGCTACCGATTTCGGTGATAGCTTTGAAGATTGGGATGAGTCAATATTCAGGGTTGGATTCGACCGTTTCGGAGACTTTTTGGGAATTACACAGCAGGGAGGAATTACGGAGAGCGGTGTGAGCGGGGAGTATTCACTCTTTTTCGCCACCGAGTTCCAGGAAAACCTGTTTTTCGGTGCGAGTGCGGGAATCATCTCAGGTACGTATAACTACGACAGGATATTCCAGGAAGATGATGAATTGAATCTCTACAACAGCGATATTATCGACAGCGATAATGACGGAGAAGGCGAAACGGATGTTGACAGAATTTTTATGGACGAACAGCTTGAAAGCACTTTTAATGGCTTCCGTGGAAGGGCGGGTTTACTCTATAAAGTTTCAGATCAGCTTAACATTGGTGCGAGCTATACGCTTCCAACCGTTATAAATGTAGATGAAATTTACGATGTAACCCTTAATAACAGGTTCGATAACGGGGAGGAGTTTGAGGATTTTATTGAGAGTGAATTTTCGTATGAAATCAGACACCCGTCAGTCATTTCACTGGGGATTGGTGTAAATAATATTTCAGGTTTGTCTCTTTCCTTTGCCGCAGATTACACAGACTATTCCAATACCACTATCGATTTTCAGGATAGCGAATTGATTGAAGATGAGCTTGCCGAAAACGATTTCATTGAGCAAAACTTTGAGTCTGTTTGGAATCTCAGAGCCGGCGCATCCTATAATGTTTCGAAAGATTTCAGCCTGCGGGCTGGTGCAGGGTATAACCCCAGTCGTTTTGTGAATGGAAATGACGACAAAACGATAATAAGCGGAGGAGCCGGGTTTACTATCACAGAAACCATTCGCCTTGAGCTAACAGCCGTATACACAAACTGGGAAGAAGAATCTTCGGTATACGATTATGTGAGCTATGATTATTCTCCACTCCCCGATGACCGGCCACTAACCCGCTTTCGATCGGCAGAAGCCAATCGAACAGTAGATAAATGGCAGTTGATGGGAACACTTAGATTTCGAATGTAATAAAAGAAAGGCGGTTGCGAAATCAACTCAACCGCCTTCAAATTGAAACCACTACTATTAAATTTGTTAATTCTTTTTAGGGTTGATACTCAAAACTGCGTTATTAACATGCCGTACTACATTTGCAGTTGTACTTCCCATCATTAAGTAGTTAATGCCAGTCCGGCCCACAGTCGCGATTACAATTAAATCGTAATCGTTATTGGAAACATGATTAAAAATGGCTTCATGTGGTGAATCTCCGGAAACCAGTACTTCATGAGTAACACGGTCTGAGATATCGTTAAAAAACTCCCGTTTAAGAAGCTTGAGCCTCTCTTCACGGATATTCTTGAGAGAGAGATCTTTCTCCTTATCATCGAACTGATCAAAACTCAGTACGTGTAGAAGATCAATTTTTCCAACTGATTTTTTTGCAATATCCAGTGCGTATGGGTAAGCCTCAGCCGCGTTATCGGAAAAATCGGTCGTTACCAGGATTTTATCGAAATTGCCAACATCAGAGTCATTTTCAACAATCATAACGGGAGTATGAGCTAAACGCATTACTTTTTCTGCTACTGAACCCAGTAAAAACCTTGAGAAGCCCGTTCTTCCGTGACTGCTTAATATTATGTAGTCATAGTTTTTGGATGCGTCAATAATTCCCTGAGCTGCATTTCCAAGAACTACTTCCGGTTTTAATAGCCTGTCTTGGTCTATGTATTCCTTTGCAGTCTCATTCACACGGCTGCTTAATGTTTCTTCCAGCTCCTCAAAGTTTTGATACATTTTCGAACTCATTCCCAGTGCATAGGGCTCATCCAGTTCTGAGATAGGGAGATGAGCATAAAATGGAGTTACCGTTCCGTCCATCAGGTCTGCAAATTTATCCGCTATTTCAAGTGCTTTTTTACTGCGGTCTGAGAAGTCAATTGGGACTAAAATTTTCATAAGGCAAACCATTCTATCATTAAAGATTGCTGTTGTTTATCTACTTATAATTTGCTCAAAAATAATCTAAACGTAAACAGATACAGGGGTCTTAAATATGAATTAATTTTCCAGCTTTAGCCTCTTATAAATCGGTGTTTTGCCGATTTTTTCTTTCCAATATCCAGTAAATAATCGGCGGTGCTATAAAAATTGCAATAGCTATCTGCCCGGTCTTAATGTAGATAATAACTGCAAGAAGTATACATATAAGAACAACGATGAAATTAATATAGATTGCCTTTTTACGGTTGTCCATAAAATCAGGTTGTTTCCAGGCGTAATATTTCCAGTGGTGAATGTTTAAAAATATGCCGGCTTCCGCTCCATCCAATTAAAATGGCAGCAATCATCACAAAAAGCGTTATCAGAAGCAGGTTTACAATATTGGGAACAAAGGCCATATCAAAATAAAAGAAAGCGAGAGCCCAGCTTGCAACAAATGCAAAAATGAGGCCTGCAAGAGAGGAAAGCAAGCCTAAAAGTGCATACTCTATAGTTTGGATGGATCCGATTTGACGTTTTTCTGCACCGAGTGTTCGTAAAAGTACCGACTCTTTTGTTCGCTGCTTGCGGCTTATGGCAATGGAGCTTGCGAGTACTATAAACCCGGTAATGATACTGAATAACGCCATAAATTGAATAGCCATGGAGATTTTACCTAAAAACTCCTGCACACTTTCAAGAGCAACAGACACATCAATTGCAGAGATATTTGGAAACTCTCTGGCTATATTTTGCTGTATGGCCAGTGACTGTTGTTCAGAATCTGTGCGAATGGTTGTTGCAAAAAACTGGGGGGCTGCTTCCAGAACTCCTGTGGGAAAGAGTACAAAAAAGTTGGGCTGGGGCTGCTGAAAATCTACATCTCTCAAACTGGCAACAACGGTGGTTACCGGTACTCCCTGTACATTAAAACCCAGTGTGTCTCCAACCTCAATCTGCAGATCTTCCTGAATTTGAGTAGCTACAGAAATAGGAACAACGCTGTTTATGCCATCAGCCTCGGAAATCCATTCACCGTCGGTGATTGTTTCAGTTTCGGCAAGATCACTACGATAGGTAACTCTGTATTCCCGCCCGAGTGCCCAGCCCCTTACGTCTAATGTGGTGTCTGCGCGAACCTCACTAACAGGAACGCCTTTTCGGCTTGCAAGCCTCATGGAAACAATAGGAACATTCGTCAGTACATTGCCACCATTATCTTCAACAATCTCGTTCATACGATCATTTTGGTCACTCTGAATGTCATAAAAAACAAGATCGGGAAAGTCTTCGCCGGTTTCCATGTCTATTCGCTTAACCAGCATATCTTGCGAGAGGTATAGAGTGCCTATCAGCAGCATACCCATCCCTAAGGTGGTAATAAGCATAGTGGTTTGATTGTTGGGCCTGAAAAGATTCGCCATACCTTGCCGTACAGGGTAGGAAAAAGTGGTGAGCCGCATCCCTTTTACGACCGCAATTAGCATCAA
Source organism: Balneolaceae bacterium (assembly GCA_035312505.1). Lineage (GTDB taxonomy): Bacteria > Bacteroidota > Rhodothermia > Balneolales > Balneolaceae > Rhodohalobacter. Next base: position 14,600 of record DATGBT010000133.1, read on the forward strand.
CCCGATACCCCATAACAATACAATGAATAGAATTAAGCCAGCTGTAAATGCAACTGATGTAATAAAACTTCCGGTTAAGAGTGAAATAACACCAATCAAGACGGCGAGTGTGAAAAGTAATGCACTACCCTTAACACGGCTGCTTAAGGCCTGCAGCGGTGAAAAATCAGTGTTTCTGAGCGTTAACAAAGGAGATATCGTACTGATTCCTGCCAGCGGCAGAATCGAAAATACTACACTGATTCCGACCCCGGTTAACAGCCCGAGCAGTATAGACTGAATCGAAAGCTGCTGAACAATTTCAAACGGGAGTAAGCCGGAAAAGAGGGTTGGAAGATAAAGCTGAAGAGCAACTCCAATTAGAGAGCCAAGAAATGCCCCAACCAGACCTACAGCTGCAATTTGGATGGAGAATGCAGATACAAGCGTTAGTTTAGACACACCAATACAGCGCAGAGCTGCCACTGTAGAGCTTTTCCGTTTGATGTATACATAAACTGCACTGGCAACCCC
>DATGBT010000134.1:0-6448 GCA_035312505.1 Balneolaceae bacterium
CTATAGACATGTTTAATCCTGAAAATATTTTTTCACAAGCTCCAATGCATTAACGGTTTCAATGTACATTCGTTGTCCTTTGAAATGGGTTGCACCAAGTTTTTTCTTGTAATGTTCAATTAACACAGACTTAGAGTCAAAGGCAATATATCCCTCATATCCTTTCTCAAATGAGACTTTACACGCAAACGAAAAAAGATTCCCGGCTACACCAAAATACATTTTGTTGGTGCCTTTATTAAAATTTGCACTTTCCACAAGATGGATAAAAATATGGTCGTACTTGTCTTCCACAGACAACAAGCCGTGGATAATTTTAGGATTATTGGCAGTAGTCAATTTAAATACTTCTCGATTTGACAAATCCAGCTCTGCTTCCCAATCGAAAAGCCATTCTGCGGGATTAATTTTCTTCTTATCTGACTTACGAAGCTGCACCACTTGCGTATCAAAAACCTCGCCCGTAACACTATTTTCGATAGAGTTGGTAAGCCGATCTATTTCAATATCAATCTCTTTTTTTCCCATATCCGAAAATAAAGATATCTGAGAAAAGATTTTGACCGATATCTATACTTTTGAAGAGAATTGGTTTTAGACAAATAACATATAATTATACGACAGTGCTCAAACCGTCCTGCCTGTCGCAGAATATCCGATTTTGCAGTTATTTGCAACTAAACCATGTTATTTAGGAGTTTATAAGACAGTCCCGTTTTCATTGATGTACCATCATTCACGTTATATCCCACCCTCTTTAAAAGTTGCCATTTACCGCTTTTAGTAACATTTTTAAAGGCATAAACAAACGTACTTGCAACCAAAATAAACGGAGAAACCCTTGGCTACTCACGATCTTGCCGGCAAAAAAGCGCCCCACACCATTCTTGAAAATATTCCTCGTTTAATCACCAAATACTACAGCAACAGTCCAGATCCAGCCAACCCCGAACACGCCGTTTCGTTTGGCACATCGGGCCATCGCGGCTCCGCAGGGGATACAACGTTTAACGAAGATCATATTCTGGCGATTAGCCAGGCGGTAGCCGATTACCGGTCGGAGAAGGGGATCAGCGGGCCTCTCTACATCGGTATCGACACGCACGCTCTCTCGGAGCCGGCCCTCGTTTCGGCCATCGAGGTTCTCGCGGCGAACGATACGGAGATCCGCTACCAGCGCGACTTTGGCTATACGCCGACACCGGCCGTTTCGAACGCCATCCTCACCTGGAACGAAGGCCGCTCTACGGGGCTCGCCGACGGCATCGTCATTACACCATCTCACAACCCACCGGCAGATGGTGGTTTTAAGTACAACGCCACCCACGGAGGCCCAGCCGGTACCGACATCACCTCCTGGATTCAAAACCGAGCCAACCAATATCTGAAAAATCAACTAAAGGACGTAAAGCGCATTTCGTGGAAGAAAGCTCTCAGCAAGCAGCCCGTACAACCCTTCGATTTTATGACACCCTACATCAGCGGCCTCAACGACGTGCTGGATATGTCTGCCATTGCCAAATCGGGCCTTCACATCGGTGCCGATCCCATGGGGGGTGCCGGTATTGCCTACTGGGAGCCCATTGCAGATTTATACGGACTGAACCTGGACGTTGTGAACCCTGAGGTGGACCAGACTTTTCGATTTATGACGGTGGACAAAGACGGAAAAATCCGTATGGATTGCTCATCACCTTATGCTATGGCCAGTCTGATCGGGCTTAAGGACAAATACGACATCGCTTTTGGCAACGACACTGATTTTGATCGTCACGGTATCGTCACCAAAACCGGACTGATGAACCCCAACCACTATCTCTCTGTAGCCATTAACTATCTGTTCCAGAACCGCCCGGGCTGGAGTACAAATGCTTCAGTGGGTAAAACCCTGGTTTCGAGCAGTATGATCGACAGGGTCGCAAAATCAATCAACAGAAATCTGGCAGAGGTTCCCGTTGGATTTAAATGGTTTGTAGATGGTCTGCTAAACGGAACTTATGGATTCGGAGGAGAGGAGAGCGCCGGGGCTTCATTTCTGAAGAAAGACGGCACGGTTTGGTCTACAGACAAAGATGGCATCATTCTCAACTTGCTTTCGGCCGAAATTACAGCAAAAACCGGTAAGGATCCTTCCGAGCACTACCGGGAGCTGGAAGAACAGTTTGGAAGCCCCGTATATGAACGCCTCGATGCACCCGCAACCACAGAAGAAAAGGCCGTGCTGAAAGATCTATCACCCGATCAGGTAACGGCTAGTGAGCTTGCCGGCGAACCGATCATCAAAAAAATAACCCGCGCGCCGGGTAACGATGCTCCCATCGGTGGACTCAAGGTGGAAACCGAAAACGGCTGGTTTGCCGCGCGACCGTCCGGGACCGAGGATATTTATAAAATTTATACCGAAAGCTTTAAAGGCAAAGGTCACCTCAAACAGATCCAGGAACAGGCCAAAGAGATTGTAAATGATGTGCTGGGGAAGAAGTAGTTGAGTATTTTATGGGCTGGACTTCCATGTCCGGCCCGTTTTATATCGCCCTTTCAGGGCTTCCATCTTCATGATTCCGGCAAAGACCATCGGGCTGCACCCGATGCTAAAGTCAAACACCCCTTCGGGGCTTGGTAGATAAATTTTATCTCAACCTTAACAATTTAATGAATGCTCTTGGTTTTCTAAATCATGGAATAAAACGAATTTACCTCGCTGTTACGCCAGTTACCTGAACTCAACAAGTGAATAAAGCTCCAAAGGCGTGCTAGATCAAAACACAGAGCGCAGCCCAGTGGAAGCTGTCACACAATAAACTACTAAAGCTCTGAAGGTTAAGTTTAATTCTGAAATCTCGAACATGTTTGTAACTGGACCTTTGACAAATTCCCAAAGAAACTAACGTTTTCGTTTTCAAAAAACCTTGTATCCTTGAATTGTGAAATGAGCTAAAGCACTGTGCTTTTACGCGTATGACTTGAATTCAACAAATGATAAAAGCCCCGAAGAGGTGCCTGATAAAAATACAGAGTACAGCTCAGTGGAATCTGACACATAATAAGCTACTAAAGCTCTGAAGGTTAAGTTTAATGCTGAAACCTCGAACATGTTTGTAACTGGACATTTGACAAATCCTCAAATAAACTATCTTTTTTAGTTTTCCAAAAACTTTTTACTCTTGATTTATGAGAATATCTAAAGCATCTAGGTTTTACAGGTATGACTTGAATTCAATAAATAAATAAAGCCCCGAAGGGGTGCTTGATCAAAACACAGGGTGCAGCCCTGTGAAATCTGGCACATAATAAACTGTATAGCCCTGAAAGGGCGTAATAAACAAGCCATGGGACAGTCACTATCTCAAAATTACATCCATATCATATTTAGCACTAAAAATCGTAAACCCCTGATTCTACCAGAGGTTGAAAAAGATCTCTATGCCTACCTTGGTGGAATATGCAAGCGCATGGATTCCACGCCTTTAAAAATTTGCGGCACTACTAACCACGTTCACATATTGTGTAAACTATCTAAGAAAGTGACCCTAGTGAAATTGCTGGAAGAACTGAAATCACATTCATCAAGTTGGATAAAAACAAAATCTGATAAATTAAACGGTTTTTACTGGCAGGACGGATATGGTGCATTCTCGGTTAATCCTGCCGAAGTTGATGTTGTGATCAATTATATCGCTAATCAAAAAGAGCATCATAAACAGAAAAGCTTTCAGGAAGAGTACCGGGCTTTTTTAAAGAAATACAACGTTGATTATGATGAACGCTACGTTTGGGATTAGAGAGTTCTGCCTTTTTCACAGATAGTACTGTTTCGCCCTTTCAGGGCTTCCATTTTCCTGATTCCGGTAAAGTCCATCGGGCTGCACCCGATGCTAAGGTCAAACACCCCTTCGGGGCTTGGAGACGCTAAGCTCGTTTACACCAGTTATCCATAAAACCTGAAACTTCCAAAAAACAAAATTCCATATTTTAACACCATCGGATTACACCCGATATTAAAGACAAATACCCTTTCATTTACGACATATTTTAAAAGACCAAAAGCTTGTAAGATTAATTTCACATTAACCTTGATGAACGAGTTAATCTTGTTGACTTCCTGTAACTACTGAAGTCCTGCGTCATAAATAGTACAAAACATCGACCTTTGGGCATCTTACCTGAAATCTACAAGTGAATAAAGCCCTGAAAGGGCACAATAATGATTTTGGCGTGTATCTATGGTGCCACTACGCCATCTCTCAAAGGCTTTGCATTACAAACCGATTGTCTTTCTACACAGCTGCCGAACCCCGTACCCGGTCAATCACTTCCATATTTCCGATACTATCATCAAGCGAAATGCGGACGGGGGAATCCGTCAGAATTGCATGTGCAAATTCTTCAGTCTGAAGTGTAAAATGATCGCAGGGACCGAACGTTTCCACGCGCTCATCATTCCCAACCTTGATGGTTAAAGCAGTGTCTTTTGAAAAATCGGGGTTGAACGGCCAGTCCAGCTCCATCATCCCTTTTGTGCCATATATTTTTACATATTGATCTTTATAGCACTGGGTTGAGCAGGTAAAGACTGATGTTCCGCTGCCAAAACTCATCAGGCCGGATGTCAGACGATCCACACCAAATTCCGGATCGTACTCCGAAAAGCCATGTACTTCATCAGGCTCACGGCCAAAGATCAGCCGCGCCACCGATATAGAGTAGCAGCCTATATCCATCAGTCCGCCGCCGCCCATTTCTGCGCTGTTGCGGTAGTTTTCGGGATCGTCATTGTAATAGGAAAAAAACGAATGCACCGACTTAATGTCGCCAAGTTCGCCTGAATTCACAATCTCCACTACCCGTTTCCAGCGTGGATGATGGCGGTACATAAACGCCTCCATCACCTTGAGGCCGGGGTATTTTTGGGATGCAGCCTTCAGCTTCCTGGCATCTTCGGCATCCATCCCTATGGGCTTTTCACAAAGCACATGTTTGCCTGCTTCCAGCGACTTAATGCTCCACTCCACATGCATATGATTGGGCAGCGGAATATACACGGCATCAATATTCGGTGAAGCCAGCAGCTCTTCATATGATCCATAAGCGGTGGCAATACCGAGTTTTTTGGCTGTCTCTTTTGCCCGATCCAGATTTCGGGAAGCGATCGCTGTTACGGATACTCGTTTTGATTTTTGCATGGCAGGAATTACATAAACCCTCCCGATTTTTGCCGTACTTAATACTCCTATTCGAATTTTTTCCATCATCGTAAAAATACTTTTTTATACTTTTGATCAGACTGGCTGTAATGTAATGGACGGGGCAGCCTTATGGAAGTAAAAACCTGTTTCGAATTAGTTTTTTTTATCAGGAATTCACACCTTCAACATTATATACTGATTGCTTAACAAAATCTTTTTTGATGGTGGCCGCCATTAAAACTCATGTATTCCAGAAGGCCCAATATCAAACATCTAAACCTTAACATTTTACCTAACAAATATGTCAAACAAAGTATCTCATATTATATTATATACCCTCGCAGCCGCGGTGATGCTCACCGTTTCAGCCAACGCGCAGGAGATGAATCACAACAGCTGGACATCTCTGTTTAACGGAGAAAATCTCGATGGATGGATGGTGCCCGAAGGTGATAACGGCCACTGGAAAGTAGTTGATGGGGTTATTGATTACGATGCCCTCAGTGAAGCACCTGATGACAAAAACCTGTGGAGTGAAAATGAATATGGTGACTTCGAATTAAAACTCGAGTGGCGTATCAAAGAAACACCTTATGTAAACAGAAACGTGCCTATTGTGCTGCCCGATGGAAGCCACAAGCTGAATGAAGAGGGTGAAGTGATTCGAATCGCCGTACCCGACTCCGACTCAGGTGTATATGTTCGTGGAACATCGAAGGCTCAAATCAATATTTGGGGATGGCCCGTTGGCTCCGGTGAAGTGTATGGCTACCGAATGGACCGTTCATTACCTGCCGCAGTACGCGAAGGCGTAACGCCAAGGGTACATGCCGACAATAATATTGGCGAGTGGAACTCTTTCCACATCACAATGAAAGGGGATTACTTAACCGTTGTTTTAAACGGCCATACGGTCCTCAAAAATGCACTTCTGCCTGATGTGCCAGAAAGAGGCCCTATCGCCCTCCAGCATCATGGCCGAATGGAAAATGGTGAGTGGGTGAGCCCCCCATCCCTGGTTCAGTTCAAAAACATTATGATTCGCGAGTTGTAAAGCTCAACAAACCCTGATTCTAGGACATAAAAAAACCCGATTCGTAAATTCGAACCGGGTTTTCTTTTGTATCTCAACTTGGCCAGTAACTTCCTGGCAACGACTCTTAGTACCGATAATGTTCTGGCTTGTATGGGCCTTCTTTCGGTACGCCAATATATTCAGACTGATCAGAAGAAAGTTCTTCAAGCTCTACGCCTATTTTCTT
>DATGBT010000135.1:0-15554 GCA_035312505.1 Balneolaceae bacterium
AAGCCGCGCCATTTCTAACTGGCAGTTCAATGAAAACGTAGATGTGAATAATGCTGAGCTCGGTACTGCCGACTTCGAACGTCGCCACCGATTCCTCGCCATTGCATCATACAGACTGAGCTGGTCAGAAAGATTGGCAACCAACTTCTCTCTGGTTTATGATGGCCGATCCGGTTCACCATTTAGCTGGATTTACAATGGCGATGCCAACGGTGACGGTCGTTTTGATAACGACCTGATTTACGTGCCAGCCAGTGAAAGCGAAGTGGTTCTTACCAGTAACAACTGGGGGGAATTCAATGAGTGGATTGAAAGCGAAAGCTCTGTTAGCGACTTCCGAGGTGATTTTGTTGACAGAAACTCAGCCCGTGAAGACTGGACCAATTTCCTCGATTTCAAAGTTACACAGGAAGTACAGACTTTCAGTGGTCAAACACTTGAGTTTGGAATCAGCATGATTAACGTGCTTAACTTCCTCAACTCTGAGTGGGGCGTAAGAGAAGGCGTTAGCTTTAACAACTACCGTGCCTACGACTTCTGGCAGTATGTTGACCAGGACTTCATTGCAGAGAACCCAGACCTTGGCCTTAGCAGCGGAGACATTGGCAAGCCCGTTGTTAATTTTGATCCTGAAAACGTAACGGACGAACGTAAATTCGACGTAAGCGACTTTGGATCAAGATGGCAAATGCAGTTCACAGTTCGCTATAGATTCTAAACTTCTGAGTGAATGAATGATTTGAAGAGGAGGCTGTTTTCAGTCTCCTCTTTTTTTTTACCTTACCTGTATGATGCGATTTCAACTCTATCTCTTCTTTACCATTTGTTTTTGTATTACAGTTACCGGCTGTACCTCTGATTCACCACAAATGCCTAATAAGCTTCTGCTCATATCCATTGATGGCTTTCGTGCAGACTATACAGAACTTTATAATACACCGAACCTTGATGAGCTGGCTGAAAAGGGTGTGAAAGCAGATTATATGATTTCGGTTTTTCCCACGAAAACATTTCCAAATCACTACTCGATTGCCACCGGCCGCTATGTTGAAAATACAGGACTGATATCGAATAATATGTATGACGAAGAGTTTGATGAATATTACAGCCTCGCAAATCGAGGCGCCGTACAAAGTGCAAAATGGTACGAGGGCGAACCGATCTGGGTAACTGCTGAAAAGCAGGGAATTCCAACGGCACCCCTCTTCTGGCCGGGATCCGAAGCCCCGATTGGAGACAGCTATCCTACCAGGTGGGCACCCTATGAAGATGATTTGCCCTATAAAGCCCGTGTAGACTCCGTACTTCACTGGCTTCAGATTGCGGATGATACAGCTCCCGGATTCATGACACTCTATTTTAGTAAGGTTGATACGTATGGTCACCGGTTTGGCCCTGAATCCGACTCAACCGCATCGGCCGTAAAAGAAGTTGACGGATACATTGGCTATCTAACCAAAGAGCTGAAAAGCAGAGGCTTAAAAGAAGATTTGAATATCATCATTGTTTCTGATCACGGGATGGCCTCGGTATCACAAGAAAAAGTAATACTGCTTGATAATATCATAGCTTTAAATGATGTGGAGATTGTAGATCTGGCCCCGGTTACGGCTATTCGCACATCAGAAAAAAACAAAATGACCATTTATGAGATGTTAAAAGCTTCTGAAGAGCATTTTAGTGTATATATAAAAACCGAGATTCCTGACCACTGGCATTATAAAAATCACAAACGAGTTCAGGATATTACCGTTGTCGCTGAACCCGGGTATACGATTACCACATCCGATCGATTGGACGCAGAGCATTTCCCCGGAGGCAATCATGGCTATGCCCCTGAGACAACTGAGATGTGGAGTTTTTTCTTGGCTGCAGGGCCGGATTTTAAAGAAGATTATCAATCAGCTCCTTTTCAGAATATTCATTTATACGAATTGATGGCACATCTTTTGCAGATTGAGCCTTCACCCAACGATGGAACTATTGATTCTCTTAAAATGATTTTAAAACCATAAGAAACCAAGACAATATGAGCACAAAACGAAGTATTTTTCTTTTTTTAGTATCAATCGTTTTGATGGCGGCAGGCTGTTCGTCACAAGACCAGGAACAGCCCAAAGTTCTTCTTATTTCTATTGATGGATTTATCAACGAATATGTAGATCGAAATGATACACCATATCTGGATCGTTTTATAAACAACGGGGTGGTTGCCGAGTATATGATACCTGCATTCCCCACTAAAACGTTTCCCAATCACTGGACTCTTGTAACCGGTCTTTATGTTGAAAATCACGGTATTATTACCAATAGCTTTTATGATTACGAACTGGGGGCTCGGTTCAGCTACGGCCCGCAGGGAACTCCCAACGATGAAAGATGGTGGGGTGGCGAGCCTATATGGGCTACTGCTGAAAAGCAGGGACTGACAGCCGCTACATTTTTCTGGCCGGGCTCAGAGGCAACGATTAACGGGGTACAGCCAACAAAATGGGTGCAATATGACGGCGGTGTTCCCGACAGTACACGAATCGATAGCTTAGTGGCCTGGATGGATCCATCAGGTGAGGTACAGGCTGATTTTGGAACACTCTATTTCAGTTTTGTAGACAGTCAGGGACACGCTTTTGGTAAAAACTCGGACGAAGTAGACGAAGCTGTGAGCGACATTGACGGGATTCTGGGCTATCTTCAGGAAAAGGTTGAAGAAGCCGGCCTTGAGGAATCGTTAAACATCATTTTATTATCCGATCACGGTATGTCTGATCTTTCGGAGGAGCGCGTAATTTTTCTTGAAGACCTCATTAATCTTAATGATGTGGAGGTGATGGACTGGACGCCGGTTGGCTTGATTAGACCGAAAGAGGGAAAGAAAGAAAAAGTGTACCAGGCTCTGAAAGAAAATGAAGACAATTACACGGTCTACCTTAAAGAGAATATGCCGGAACGATTCCATTTTAAAAACCACTATCGCATCCCTGAAATTATTATGATTGCCGATCCCGGGTATACAATCACCAACCGATCATTTTTCGAAACCCGTGGACTACTGGCCGCGCAGCATGGGTTCGATAACAGGGCCACAGATATGAGAACATTTTTTGCAGCCAACGGCCCGGCTTTTAAAGATGAGGGTGAAGTGGTAGCGCCATTTGAATCGGTGCATGTATACGAACTAATGAACCATATACTCAAGCTGAATCCTGCACCAAACGATGGATCATTAGACTCTATCAGGCACGTACTCGCAGATCCGGAACTAGATTGATTATTAATAAGACTCCGAACGTGCATCTAACCAAAAAAATTACTCTAAAAGAACCGATGGAAGAAGATGCTGCTCAGAAAAACAGATGGATTATTAACTATTTGATCCATTATTAAGATTGCATCTTAATATTTTTTCGGATAAGCTTACACATTCTTAGAACTACTAACGGTAAAAATAAATAAATGGCATACGTAGTAACTGAACCTTGTATAAATTGTAAATACACAAACTGTGCAGCTGTTTGTCCTGTTGATGCATTTCGCGAAGGACCAAACTTTTTAACGATCGATCCGCTCGAGTGTATTGATTGCGATGCATGTGTTTCTGAATGTCCTGTTGAAGCAATTTATCCGGATGATGAAGTGCCCGAAAAGTGGGAACATTACATTGAGCTGAATGAACGTCTTGCAGAGCAGTGGGAAGATTATGTAATTAATGAAACCCAGGACGCACTCCCGGATGCGGATGATTGGGCAGAAAAAGAAGACAAACTCGACGCCCTGAAGGAAGACTGGGATTAGTGAGTTTAGAAGCTTTGATTCCCTCAAGCAAATGGAATTACTATATGAAAGCGCTTTTATAGCGCTTTTATTATATATGGAAGCGACGATAATGCTAGTTATAAGATAAATTGAAAAACAGGACACTGATAGTACGAGATAAGCAGCTGAATCTGGAGCGTCCCGCTGTAATGGGAATACTAAATACAACACCCGACTCTTTTTCTGATGGAGGCCGGTTTGATACATTGAGTAAAGCACTTCAACGAACTGAAGAGATGATTTCTCTGGGGGCCGATATTATTGATGTGGGCGGGGAGTCCACCCGGCCCGGAGCCGACCCGGTGTTAGAAGAGACTGAAACAGAACGGGTGATCCCTGTTTTGCAAAAGGCTGTAAAACGCTTCCCAAATACGCTTTTTTCTGTGGATACAACGAAATATGCCGTTGCCAGGCAGGCACTGGAGGCAGGCGCGCATATCATTAACGATGTAAGCGGGTTGAGAAAAGAACCAAAGCTTGCAGGCTTATGTGCCGAATACAAAGCCGGCTATATATTGATGCATTCTCTGAAAGATCCCAAAACCATGCAGAATGAGCCCGAGTATGATAGCGTAGTTTGCGATATTCTGGAATTTTTACTGAATCAAACAAAATCACTCAGGGAGCAAGGTGTGTCATCTATTATTGTGGACCCTGGAATTGGTTTTGGCAAAACCACAGAACACAATCTCAGGATTATAAAAGAGCTAAAAAAATTCAGTACATTGGGATATCCCGTAATGCTTGGAGCTTCAAGAAAGTCTATGATTGGTAACGTGCTGAACAAACGTCCTGTGGATGGGCGATTCGCCGGAACCATAGCAGCACACTATCATGGTTTGATGAATGGTGCCAATATACTACGGGTCCATGATGTGGAAGCAGCTGCCGACTCTGTAGAACTGTTTTGCAGAATATCTGATAGCTAACGTATTTAAAACTGCCCGAATAAAAAAGGTTAGATGATACCCATAGGATTTATAGAATTCGGAATAAAAGACCTGCTCGAAACGCTGGTTATTGCTCTGGTACTATACTACTTGTACAGGTGGATACGGGGTACCTTTGCAATACAGGCAGCACTTGGCCTGCTGTTTATCGTCTTGCTGAATATTGGGGTGAGTGTTCTCGGTTTTACAACGCTGAACTTTATGCTCCGCAGCGTTCTTGATGTGGGTGTTTTGGCTGTATTTATCATCTTTCAGCCCGAAATACGAAAATTACTGTATAATCTCGGGCAAAATACCTCCTTCGACCGGTTTGTGGGGCGAGCCGGTTCCGATCAGATGATTAATGAGGTGATCGATGCCGTTAGGAATATGGCCCAGACAAAAACGGGAGCGCTTATTGTTTTTGCGCGTTCTTCCTCCCTGCAGGATCTTGTAGATGTTGGTGTGAGACTGGATGCGCGCGTTAATGCTGAACTTATACAGACGATTTTTCAAAAAGATACCCCGCTACATGATGGCGCAGTCATTATCCGTAATAACAAAATTGTTGCTGCGAGCTGCTATCTTCCCATTTCACAGAATCCGAATATTTCAACGGTATTTGGTACACGTCACCGTGCCGCCGTTGGTATCAGCGAAACCAATAACGTTTTTGTTGTGATTGTATCAGAGGAGACCGGGCGAATTTCTGTTGCCCAAAACAGTGCACTTTCCAGCGGCATGTCTATTCAAAAGCTAAGAACCGAAATGGAAAAAGCACTCGGTGAAGCTAAAAGCGATGAAATTGGGTTTAGCGCAGAAAAAGCGGACTTGGAGATGAATTAGATCCGGTGGTTTTCACTCCTATCCATCATCATCTCCAATCAACCCTGCTGCATTTCAGTTCAGCTAAATGAGTTATTTGAGCTTGAGGCTGCTTAGATTCAGAGAGTCCCCCACCGAGATGGACATCTCCAACTGCTCATAATCAGAGACTAACCGACTAATATTACTACGCTTATTTTTCAAGTATTTATCAAAGAATGATACAAGCAGTTTATTTGATATTTCAAATGCCAGATCCGGTTCAATGTCGCCCGCCAGATTCAGAGCTTGCAGTGGAATCATAAAAGGGATATCCATAAAGTTACTGTGTCCCGACTGAAGCAAAGTGCCTTCATAAAATACAGAGGCACTTTTGTTCCTGTATGCGTGCTGATTCAAATTCTCATGATCATCTGGCCAGTCGGATGATAGAAACAGAAATGGTTGTTGAAAGCGGGTATTCACAATTTGTCCCCACTGAATACCATCTAGATTGGCCCCCGCTTTTATTCTGCTGTCAATTAACAGGGATTCACCCGCAGCTCCCCCGCCTCTCGAATGTCCGAATACTCCCACATTTGTTATATCGAGCCTGCCTTTAAAAATACCAGCCTGGCTCCACTCTTCAAGTTCGTCAACTACATCAATGATGTCTTGTGCCCACCGCTCAATGATATCTTTCGCAAAGTAAGTAATCAGTGCCTTTTGAACGATGGGATGACGCTCTTCATAATTGAGTCCTTCCTGAAAGGCTTCAACAACCGGATTGATCGTTTCCCAGGTGTTTGCCTCAATCTTTCTCGCATATTCATTATCAAAATAGACTTCTGTACCATCTGGGAACGTTGTTCCCGTACTTTCGTATGTATGATTGATCGCAAAAATTACATATCCCTGGCTCGCCACTTCCGATAGAAGTGCATAATACCCGTTGGCCTTGGAATGATAGCCATGAGAAAAGATTAGTACAGGGAACGTTTCGTCTGCAACTATGGCATTTTTATAAACACGCGTATCAACATTATCAAGATATTGAAGCATGGCTGGGGGAAGCCCGTACTTTTTAGCAAAGCCATTGCGTCCTGCTCTGTCAATATAAAGATCATGTTCTCCTTCTGTTTCGTTTGAAGGGTACCAGGCTTTTATCATAAATCGCCTGTTGTCAGTGTCATTGGAAGTAATCTCTTCATTCCTGTTGGTTTTAAGAAGAATATCGGATGTGCCAACAGCGAACGGGCCTGTAGTCTTTGGCAATTCGAAAACAGGGAATAGTGAGGGTAGTACATATGCCGTGGCGAATAGAAGTGCAGTGCCCGCACCCTTAGCGACTGATATGACCTTTGAACTAGTTTTCCGCGGCTGCCGGATGGCAGTGATGATTGCGAAAAGCCATATGATATATGAGGGTATCATTTGCCACCGATAACCGTCGAATACAAAGTGAGCAATAAGAAAAAAAACAAGTAAGCCAAGAACATACTTTTTCTCAAGCTTTGTATGAATGGCCCGGCTGAGTGTGATATAAAGAGTGGCAGTTATAAGGAGTAATAATTCAAATACAAGCATGGTTCTTTATCTGGTTAGAATGTACCCATAAAACTCGTAAGGGGATGCTGTAGGCACAATGTCAAATACGTGACAAAACCTGTAGTTTGTCGATAAAGTGTATGAGAAAAACTTTGTAGATGCACTTCTTCGTTTTTAAAAAGAGACTGTTCAATACTACCGAACGAGGCCAGTAATCTGAACCTCGTGGCAGGCTTTGAATGATTCAGACATGTCTGTGGTAAAGTAATACGGAGAGGTTGGGATTAGACGGCCTTTCTTGCGATATAGAATCCGTAGGTATAGAACTCATTATATTTTTGATACAGTTCAATTTCAGCCCCGGTTTCCCCGGCTACCTTTTTCGCCAGGCTGGTATAATTATGTTTTTGCAGAAAAGGTTCCAGCTTCAACGCCAGGGGGTTGTAATAATTTGTGATCCAGCTCTCTTTAGAAAGGTTAAAATATCCCTCAAGCACAAACCCATGCTCTTCAAGAATCTCAATTTTTCGTTGAGCGGTGCTGATTTCCGGATATTCCCGGTTCCAAAACGTCTCAACTTCTTCAGGACGCTGCGGATGAATCCAGGTTATTTCGCTTATGGCCATGTAGCCGCCTGGCTTTAGGAATGGTTTCCATTTTTTTATACCATTTTCAAACCCGATGATATATATCGCCCCTTCAGACCAGATGATATCAAATTCCTCGCTATCGAATGAAAGCTGATCCATCGATTTTTCCAGTGTAGTAATCCTGTTGGATAGGCCAAGTTCTTCTGATATTTTATTCAGTTTATCTAAAAATTCAGGAAAAAGATCGACGGCTGTGATGTGCGCATTTGCGTTCCGGGCAAGCGTAATTGTTTGAGCTCCGGAACCGCATCCAATATCCGCAACTTTCAATGGCCGGTTTTGTGAGAGGTTTATTAAGCTGAGTGCTCTAAGTGTTTCTTCCTCACTTCCCGGACCCTGCCGGTTGGAGCTTTTATGGAGATCAATGATGTATTCCAACTCTGTCATAGTAGGCTAAAATGGTTGTAATGGATCTTAAAATTCACAGAATACGCTCAAATCCGTTCACGCCAACAAAACATAATTGGTCCATACTAAGAGAACTGATGTATCTGCCCCTACCTTTGCTGCGGTGCCCGAACCGGAGCCGTAATCGTAATTTCACCGGCACCCGCAAATTCGAGTGTAAGATCCACAGTGTCGCCCTCTTTTAATTCACGGTTCAGCTGCATAAGCATAATATGTTTGCCGCCCGGAACCATTTGTACTACATCATTAGCGGGAAAGGTAGGATCTTCAGCCTCGCGCATTCCCATCATTCCGTCTCCCCGGTCGTATGTTTCGTGGAGTTCCACCAGGCCTGATGCCGCCGAGGAGAGCGCTATTAAAGTATCGGGTTGATCTGTTCCGTTCAGAACATTCAGATAAACAGCCGTAACCCCATTCTCACGGGCGGGTCGTGCCCAGGCATCAGAAAGTTCAAAGCTATTCTCAGGGAGCACAATTTCTGCTTCGGTATTGGAGGTTTCCATATCAGATTGTTCCTGCGAGCAGGCCGAAAATGTAAACAGAAGAGTTAGCAGAGTGAAAGGAAGTAAGAGTGTTTTCATAATTTTTCCAGGTCTTCGATAATGATGGAGGGCGGAGTCATGCTGCCGCCGTAATCAAAAATAAGTTCTAGTTGTTCGTTAATGAGTAAAATTTTGTCGCTGTGGTTGATGAAGTAGAGCCGCTCGCCATTTTCGAGATCCTTTGAATAGGATTCTTGTGTACGAACTCCGAAGCGTGTCATGAGATCGTTAATTACCTGTTCATCTCCTGTTAAAAAATGATACGGATTTTTGTTCATATCAAATGCACCGGCGTACTCGCTTAGAACTTCTGGGGTATCACGGGCGGGATCAAATGAGATAAGTACAAATTGTGTGTCGCCGGGATTATCAATTTCGTCGTGAATTTTTTTTACGTTCGCAGTTATGAAGGAACAAATATCGGGGCAGTTGGTGTAGATAAAGCCAAGTATTAGAGGATCTCCCTTGAAATCTTCAGGGAAGGTAACCGTTTTCCCATCTTGATTAACCAATTCATAGCTAACATCGCTGTAGTCGTCTAAAGCAGGTTCAGAACAGCCGCTAAAAAGGAGAGCGTGGAAGAGCAACACGACAACTATAAAACAGAAGCGATTGTTGTTAAATAACATAGATAAGTTTAATTGATAAGAAACTGAAAGCTATCTTAATTTTATGAACATCCTGTGAATTAGAATCAGACGTGGTAAAAATCTATACAGAATATGCACTAATTCAATTAAATTGGCAGATAAAAATAGTAGAAAATCATTTAATATCGCTGTTAAATGGGCTATTTTAACAATTGTGCTTGAGCGAAGAAAGAATATCTATCTGTGTAAAACAAATGACGTGAATCAAATACTCATCTTTACAGGCATCTTGCTCTGTGTGCTTTTTGGGAACACCCATCCGGTATTTTCACAGGAAAATACCGGCTATGTCTGGAGCGTGTCATTTGAAGAAAATGATGAATTTAGCGGTATTGTTCTTTCTGAGATTATTTCAACTGATAAGCCAAGTTTTTTTCAAAAATTGTTCAAAAACCTGGACGAATTCGAATTTAATGAACTCGAGATCAAGAGAGACAGTATTCGTATTATCCGCTTCTATGAACGTAGGGGATTTCATAATGTAAGAGTAGACTATCGTGTAGAAGAGCGAAGTAAAAGCTGGAAGAAGGACGTTGTATTTACCGTTGATGAAGGAGCTCCGATCCAAATCAGGTCGTCAAGTATAATCCTGCAGGCATCCGAATCCGAAATTGAGAGGATTCGGCAGAAGGATGAATATATCAAAACGGTAAACCGACATCAATTTCGGGAAGGCCGGCGACTGGAAATGATAAGACAGCCGGATGTTGAAGGTGCATTTTTGGTCGCAATGGAAAATTGTGGATACGCCTGGCCCGAAGTAGATCTTTCGGTCGATGTAGACTCGGTGGCAAATCAGGCCGATATCAGGATTGTGATTACGCCTAATAGCCTTACCTATTTTTCGGAATTCGAAATTGAAGGAGAGATCTCGGTTCCCGAAAGAATTGTAACACGTCAGACAGACATAAAAAGAGGTGAAATTTACAGCCGCGATATCATGCAGTCTGCACAGCGATCCCTGTTTAACCATCACCTGTTTCGTTTTGCCACCATCACTCTTCCCGAGCAGCCAAAAGACAGCACGCTTTCTGCCCTTATACGGGTAAGGGAATATGAGCCAAGAACCGTGGAAGCGTCTGTGGGTGTTGGAAGGGAAGAAATTGTAAGGGGTCAGTTGTCCTGGCAGCACCGTAACATCAGTGGAAACGGACACCGATTTGGAGCAGACAGCCGGGCATCTTTTATAGAACAGCGTCTGAGTGCCAACTATTTAATTCCCTATACCATCAACGCAAAAAGCTCAAATGTATCCACAATTTTTGGCGTCCACAGGCTGGAACCATCATATGAACTATTTCAGGCTGGTTTCAATACAAGTCTTATTTATCGGTTTGAGCGCAATAAAACAGCCACCGTCTCATACGAATATTCATTTAATGAGGAGCTTTCAAGAGATCAGGGGATTGAGCTCCCGTCATTTTTTTCGAACTACAACGTTTCGTCAATAACCTTTAGCGGGTACTACAGTGAAGGGTTCTCGCGCCGATCGCAAGGGTGGGTAATTCAGCCATCGATTGAGCTCTCGGGTACATTCAGGGAGGGTACATTTACATTTCAAAAGTTTAATATCGATGTTCGCCGCTATACACCACTCTCTTCAACAACCACCTTTGCAGCACGTATAAATACGGGAACTATTTTTTATGAAGAGAATGAATCGCTGCCGTCAAACATCCGGTTTTTTACGGGTGGCACGAACTCTGTAAGGGGATGGAGCCGACAGTCCCTAGGACCAAGTTTACCAACGTTTGATGATGATGGGAATTTTAAGGAGTATGTGTCGGTCGGCGGGCGTACAGCATTTTCTTTTAACGCTGAAATTCGGCAGGACCTGGACGCACTGATTCCCAATCTTGGAGTAGCAGCATTTCTGGATGGCGGCCAGGTGTGGAGGAATCTTCAGAGTATTGATGAAAGAGTGATTCAGTATGGAGCCGGTGGCGGATTGCGTTATCAGTCGCCGATTGGCCCGGTTCGAATCGATATAGCCTATAAATTAAATCCATCCAATGTTGATCTGAATATTTTTGAAGGCCAGGATTATGGCTCCCCAATGGATCGGATAGGAATTCATTTTAGTATTGGTCAGGCATTTTAGATATGAAGAAATCAGCAGATACAAAAAAAATAAACCTGAAAAAGTGGGCGGCCATTATATTAATCCCGCTTTTGTTTATGGTGGCTGTACGTCTGTTACTAAAAAGTGACTGGCTTTTTTCAAATCTGCGAACGATTGCTGAAGATGAGGTATCTCAACGGTTAAATGGCTCCATACAGATCGAGAGTATGCAGGGCGATCTGCTAAATGGCTTCGCAATTGGCGGTTTGGAGCTTTCGGATAAAGAAGGAAATCTTGTTGCCAGTGCGGATTCTATTTCACTATCGTACTCTGTAATGTCGCTTATCAGGGAGCCATATTTGCTGAACCGATTATCGGTTACAAACAGCCAGCTCTTCATCAGACAGGGCAAAGATTCATTATGGAATGTGCAGACGTTATTACCAGATAGCAATGAGCCAACAGACACGTCTCTTTTAGAGTGGGCCATTGACTCAATAAGGGTAGAAAATTTAGATATAACAGCGGAATCGGAGCAGCTCTTGCCAGATCGCTATTTATATGTCGATTCCCTCAACACACGTCTATCGGCCGGTATAAATAGTAACGGGTTTTTTGGGGAAATTGATGGTCTCGATTTTTCACTCAGAGAAAATCGTCTTCCTGAATCTATTTCAGTTTACCTGGCCGGCAGCGGTAGTGCTCAATCCTACACGCTCGAGTCGCTGGTGATGAATACGGGTCGAACGATGCTAAGAGGGCAGGCAGAAATTTCAGATGAGAACAGATTAAAAGCAGAGCTGGAGCTTAGTCCACTCTCAACACAAGATCTGGAAGCTTACCTGGATTCACTTAACCTTGCAGAGCAGAATGTGCGAATCAGATTGGGTGCGGAAGGGACACTGGAGCAATTTACTGTAAGGATGAACGCATCGGCAAACGGGCTTCAAAACCTTGAACTCTCATCAGGAATAGATTTATCTGAGGGCTTGACAATTACCAGCATCTATGCTGAGGTAGACTCATTTAATTCAGCGCTGTTTTTGAGAGATCACAGTTTGCCATCGTTTCAATCATTTCGGTTTGAGGGGACCGGTGCACTAATTCCTGAACAACCGGAAAATTCTGAGTGGAACTCTACCATGAGACTGTCGGGACTTAATGTTTCGGGGTATGAACTGGATCGCATAGAAACACCTGTAACCTTTAAAGGCGGGTTCCTGGAACTGGATGCCTCACTGGCTTATAAAGGAGAAAACATAGGGGCTCATCTCAAAGTCTCCGATCTTTTCGGTAATACACCGAAATGGGATGCGCGAGTAAACGGCAACGGTATCAATTTGGCAAACTGGCTGCAGGATGAGAAGCTCGAAAGTGATCTCAATTTGAGAATAGAGGCAGCAGGGTCAGGGCTCGATTTGGCAGCTGTTGCAGGTGATGTTAATGTGTTCATTAGCGGGAATCATTTTCAGGGACAGGCTTTTGATGAAGCGCTATTTTCTGGCCAAGTAGACGCCAATAATGTGAATGGTTCAACAAATCTCAAAATCGATCGAAGTGTAGTGGAGGCATCGGTAGCAGTAAAAAACTGGTTGGATGATCTTCCCCAGTACACACTGGATGCATCACTAAGAGAGTTTAATGTGGCCGATTTAGATGGGTTTGATACGTTCCCTACCTATCTGAATGGCACGTTTACCGCAGAAGGATCGGGGCGATCACTTGAGACCCTCGATTTAACTGCCAACGCTGAACTGGATTCGAGCGTAGTAAACGGGGAGCAGATAGAAACTCTGAGAGCTGCTTTTGAAATCAGCAATCAGTTTATATATATCGAGAACGGAGAGCTTGAAAGCCCCATTGCGTCAGCAACTTTTTCTTTACGGCAGCATTTAACGGAGTTAGCAAATTCCGGAAACAGAGCCCGTGTAAGGGCAACGTTAAAAAATCTGATGCCTCTTGCACCTCTTTTTGGCTATGAAACCCTCGAGGCGGCAGGAGTTGTGGAGGGAAGTATTGCACGGGGGGGATCAGGTACACTTCAGTTCGACGGTACGGCGGACCTTCAAAATGTTGTGATAGATACCCTTTTTTCGTCGGAGGTTATAACGGGACAGTTTACCTCAGAAATATCAGAAGTACCGGATGTAGAGTTTTCAGTTAGTTTTGAAAACTCAAATATAGCAGATGTGAATATTCAGGATGTTGTTATTTCGGGATCTGCCCGCATTGGCGATATGGAAACTACGGGTTCTCTAGCGCTGCATTTTTCTGATGGCTCTGGTAGTCACCTGAGCCAGGGTGGAAAGTATAGCTTTACTAAAGACTCAATATCTGTTACGACCGATGCAATGGAGTTTAAAACGAACCTTAGAACCCTGACGCTAAAAAAACCTTTTGATTTACGTTATTCAGCAGAAACCGTAAGGATGGATACTCTGCACTTATCTCACAGTGAAGATGAAGCCTATCTTAAGCTTTGGATCTCACAGCTCGACTCTCTTCGGCAGGTTGCAGGTATGGATGTGGAGAATCTGGATCTGGGTCAGCTTCAGCAAACTCTAATGGACGAGAGCTATATGGGGGGACATCTTTCCGGCCGTTTAGATGTAGATAATTCACCCGGTGAACTTTGGTTAAAGGGGGAAGGGCATTTGGTGAATCTGCAGTACCAGAGCGGGAAAATGGACTCTGTAAACGTGACGGCATCGATTAATAATGAGTGGCTTGAAGCGGGCCTGGGTGCCTGGCATAACGGAGTAATGATTGCCGAATCGGATCTGAAAGTTCCTTTTCTGCCCGGAGACCCGCTCACGTTTGAAGAACAATTTTTTGAACGTGAAGTGGATGGATCCTTTAACCTCTACTCGACAGAATTATCTTATTGGTTCTCTTTTTTGGCTGATGGCGGACCAGCAGAGACTTCCGGTGTTATTACGATGCAAGCAAACCTGGAAGGTGTAGCCGGGCATCCCGAAATATCGGGTGAAGTGTCGGTTTTTGCAGGTGTTTTTTCCGGAATCAATACGGATTACCTGGGGGTTGGATTTAACTATATCCATGACGATGAAGCGGTGGATTTAAATGGGTCTGTTATAAAAAATGCAAGCTCAATCCTGAGCTTTGAATCGTCACTGCCTTTTCTGGCTGATTTAAAAAGAGCTGAAATATTATTACCTGAGGGTGATGACAGCCTGCAGGTTCAGGTAAACACCGAAAATTTTAATCTTGCTCTGTTCAATAGCTATGTAGATGAACAGATTGTTTCAAACCTGTCGGGTGTTGTGGAGGGAGATGTATCTGTTTTTGGCACAATTGATAACCTGAAAACAGAAGGAAAACTGGACATTACAAAGGGATCGTTTCGGGCGGTAGAACCTTCAATTACCCTCGATCAGCTTAACTCTTCCATTTCATTTAAACCCGATAAAATCACAGTAAATCAGTTCTCTGTTCGAAGTGGGCCAGGCAGGTTGCGTGGGTCTGGTTCTGTTATGATAGAAGACTTAAAACCGGGAAAAATGGATTTCAGCCTGAGCGCACAGCAGTTCAGAATTGTGAATAACAGAGATATGAATGCACTGGTAAATCTCAATGGATCGCTGCGGGGAACCTCGGAGAAGCCTGAAATAACCGGAAGTCTGGAATTTATAAATGGATTGCTGAACCTTCAGAATTTTGGTGAGAGGGCGGTTGAAAGCGTATCGCTAGAGGGGGAATCAGAAGCACCGGAAATTGATTTCTATGAACGACTCACAATGGATGTGAATATTAAGTTTGGCAATCAGTTTTTAGTGAGGAACAGTGAGTACCTCGATATGGAGTTTGCCCTTGGAGGGGAGGTGAATCTGCTTAAAGAATTTGATGAAGATCTCCAGATGTTTGGTACGCTTGAGGGGCTTCGCGGATATGCACGCCCATTAGGAAAGAACTTTGTACTTGATGAAGCTCAAATATCATTTTATGGCCCTGTTGAAAATCCCGATTTAAATATTCGCACACTCTATGAACCTCCACAATCTGCAGGAATAACAATATTTTATATCATAGAAGGGTCACTTGAAAACCCTGAGTTCCGCTTTGATAGTGAACCTCCATTAGAATTACAGGATATTATTGGCTATACGCTGTTTGGAAAACCATTTTAT
>DATGBT010000136.1:0-5740 GCA_035312505.1 Balneolaceae bacterium
ACACGATTCCTGTCCCGTTTCGAGCATAAAAAAGATGCCAGCATTACAGGTAACGGAATAATTGACCTCGCAAGGGCTGAAAGCTTTTTAAAAGGAAGCATCACTCCCGGTAACCCCCTCGGCAGCCTGAATTTTGTAGGTGATTATGAGCCAAACGACACCACGTCTGCTCTCAATATTTCTCTTTTTCAAACAGACTCAGAAACGCCCGAACCCGCAAATACCATGCTTTCGATCAGAGAGACCGATTACAGAGTCGGGTTCCGGACTTTGGGCGGTTCAGCAACTCTTGCCGGTGAACTGTTCATCGAGACTGAAACCGATTTTATACCTGATCCCGGTACCGAATTTGAGGTTATTCGAGCGACCAAGGGACTTTCGGGTGGCTTTTCCTCTTACTCTGGCTTAGTTAATGTTACCAACCAACGGGCATTTTATCCTCAACTTCGGGATACGTCTCTGATTTTAGTAACTAATGAAGGAGTGCCGTCTCTTTCAGGTGAGATTATGGCTGATCCCGTTTCTATTCAGGCCGGCGATGAACAGATGATTACCTTTACCGGAACAGGTTTTCCACCAGATATCTCCGTGGAGCTGAATTGCATCGAATGTTTTGAACCTGAAACGTTTGGAACCATTTCAGGACGCGTAGGCTCAATAAGTACCGATACGGCAGAGGTATGGTTTGATCTGTCAAACGCACTTATTTCGGGAACATATGAGGCCGTATTGAATGATCCCCGTGGTGGACAAGCTTCTCAAACAATTCAGATAAATCAAGGACCACCGGCATTAACCATCATATCAATTGCCCCTGTTTTAGATATTCAGACAACCGATCCGGGCAAACTCATTATTCAGGCTGACAGAATCATGGATCAGGATCTTTCTATTCCGGTCACAATTAGCGGTTCTGCAAAGATATATGAAGATTATGTGTCAGATTTTTCAGGCTCAGGAGCTGTGATACAAAGTGGTTCGGATCGTTTTGTGATGAACGTGTTTCCAACCAGCAATTCAGAATCAAACGGGCCGAGTACAGTTTCGTTATTAATCAATTCATCTGATGACTATACCCTGGAGAGCAGTTTCTCAACTATCACGATCGCTGAGAGACCTCAAACCGCTGAGTTTGACATTTATGCATTAACGCCCTCCTATGGCGGAACTGGTGGAAGTGTGTCATCAGAAATAGTTGGAACAGGCATAAGTCAAAATGCAACTGTGAAACTTGTAAAAGGGGGATCTGAAATACAAGGAACAAATGTAAATGTAAGAGAAAATGGATCGGCTCTAACCACAACGTTTCAGCTATCAGACACCGAGCTTGGATTGTGGAGTGTGATTGTTACTAATCAAGGAGGGGAAAGTAAAGAAATCAGCCAGGGGTTTACAGTCGTCAATCGCGTCAGGCACTCGGTGGTAGCTGATATTATTGCACCACCACGGGTTGCCCGTGGCAGAAATAACCTGTACAAACTGAGCTTCAGAAACACTGGAAATAATGATGTTCTAGGAATTCCCGGACTTGTTGGCTTACCTGCAGATGCTGCATGGGAGATCATCAACAGAACGTCTGACGAAAACGATCTGTCTTTAGATGATTTTGTAACCACTCAAATATCGGATAACAATAGAAAATCATTGCGGTTCTGGCCAATGAGAATTCCACCCGGTGCAACCGTTAATCTGGATATTCAAATAGCTATGCCAAACACAGGTATCGTAAGATTTCGGCCCGTGTGGTTTGGCAGCTAAAAATACATTCAATCTGAACACTCTTTAATCATTCGATATGAAACATTTAAGCTTTCGTTTTATCTTTATCCCTGTTTTGATGCTGTTTTTGAGTTCGGGTATAAGTTCTCAGGCACAGCAGGTTGTAAAAATAGACGGTGCATGGATACAGGTGAATCCCTCTATGAACCCGCTTGATATTTTTAACAGCACTGTTGATTTAGAATCAAAGTATGGGCCTGATGCAGTAGATCTAAATACTGCATTTGATGCTATTTCGCCTCTCACTGAAGACCAAAACATCTGGAATCGATATATAAGTGGAGCAGATGTTGATTGTGGTACTTCATCAGCCTCTGTATTCACAACTCTTAAAGAAGTTTTACCAAACAGAGGTTGGGATATTGACCAAATGTGGTCAGTAGATGTTACGCTACCTTTAGCTGGAACTTGGGATTTTTTCACAGATGAAAATGTTGCTGAAACTGCAACGGGTCATGCAGTTACCATGCTTACATCTCCAAATGGTGAGCAATATATGGTAGATATATATTCCGGCAGCATCGAAATGTTTAAAGTTGAAGGTGTCTTAGATACCGAAATAGTCCGCGGAACTGAGTCGTCACTACTTGATGCGTACTATACAGCAATTGGAAATGGTCCCAAATTATTTAGACCGGCAAAAACTGACTATCATGTCGATGGCAAGTGCCCTGTTCCGGAAGAGGGAGAAGAGACAGAAACGGATGTGCTTAATTCCTGGGATCCGAATGACAAACTGGGTGCTAATGGTGTTTCTGACGAGCGTTATGTGATCAATTCAACTCCATTTAATTATGTTATCCGATTTGAAAATGCTGATACCGCGTCTGCACCCGCACAAGAGGTTATTATTACGGATAGTTTAGATACAAACGTTTATGATTTGGAGTCGTTTGAACTTGGCTCCGCATATTTTGGATCTACCGAAATCAGCGTGCCGGCCGGTCTGCAAAATTACACGACAGTGCTGGATATGAGGCCTGAAAAAAACTTCCTGGTGCATTTTCATGCGAACCTTGATGCCGAGACTGGCCGGGCTTTTTGGAAGTTTACTACGTTAGATCCCGAAACGATGCAGCTTCCGGCTGATCCTCTGGAGGGATTTTTACCACCAAATACAGACCCTCCTGTTGGAGATGGAGGCGTGAACTTCACCATCGAGCTGAAAGAGAATCTTCCAACAGGTACAGAAGTCAGAAATGAGGCGAGAATTGTTTTTGATTTAAATAAACCGATCGATACACCTCCGTGGATAAACACAATCGACGAATCTATTCCATCAAGCAGTGTTTCAGAAGATTACACCGTGACAGGCGACAATATTGTTACAGTGAATTGGTCAGGAACTGATCCTGGATCAGGTATTAAGAGTTACGATATATTTGTATCACTTGATGGAGAGGAATTTAATCCTATTTTCACAGATTTTAGCGATTCCACATTTACATTCAAAGCCGATCCTGATCGAACCTATGAATTTTACAGCATAGCAAAAGATCGAGTTGGAAATATCGAGTCTCCCAAAAATGGTGCTGATATGTCGCTTATGGTTACGGTATCAAATGAAGAGATAATATCAGGCTTGCCTGATTCATTTGAACTCTTCCAAAACTACCCCAACCCATTTAACCCATCCACGACCATTAACTTTGCGCTACCCGAACAGTCAGACGTAACCATTCGAATTTACGATGTGATGGGAAGACAAATTGCCACGCTTCTAAACGAAAACCGGCCGGCCGGGTATCATAATATTGTCTGGGATGCGGGGAGTGTTGCAAGTGGTACGTATTTTTACAGAATCCAGGCTGGCAGTTTTTTATCTGTGAAAAAACTTACGCTGGTGAAATAACCACTAGCCTCAGTTCGATTTATAATCTATTTCATTTATTCAGTATAGAGTCTCCCGCCGGCTGTCGGAGAGATTTCCCTACTATTGTGCCATATGGCGTAATGTGTTTTATTATAAATAATACACTAATCAACCGCCTGCGACGTGAGGGCGAAGCCCGAACGAGACAGGCGGTTGATCTCGCCTTCCATCTCTTAACCTATGGCGCATTCATGATCAATAACACCTCTCACTCCCTATGGAATCGACTCCAGCAGAAAACCCTTAACCAGCAGTTTACCAATCGTCTCATGGATGGGTTGAACTGTTCCCGCTTTGAAGCACATGCAATTCTGGATACGGTCTATGAGGTCTTTACTCCTCAAATGGACGCCAGCGGTCAGCAAGGGTTGGGAGACATCCACGTGTTGTGCACCGGGATCGAAAGCTCGTCGGCTAAACCTCTTAAAGATGCCAATATGGTTCGCGTGCGACTTACCCTGGATGGCGGCGAGGATGACTTGGCGATACGCCACGCCAGTGGAACGGTGGGTCTGCGCCGCCATCGAATGGAACGAATCACTCATCAGGCCTACCAGCAGGGTGGATTGCTCACCCTCGAAGATATCGCCTACCGGCTGTTTAACTGCGGGATGAGAACACTGGTGCGGGACATGAAGCATTTTAGAGAGCAGTCGATTGTCTTGCCTTTGCGGTCAACTATTAAAGACATGGGACGGGGAATTTCGCACCGTAGCTTGATTATTCGTCATTGGCTGGCGGGCAAAGAGTATGATCACATATCCAAAGCGACCCACCATTCCCCTGCAGCGGTTGCTAATTACGTGAGCAAGTTTAAGCGGTGTATATGGCTGGCCGGGCAGGGGTTTGACACGCATACTATCAGCTTTCTGGTCGGGTTATCAGCAAAACTTACCGAGCATTATTGGACGCTCTATCGCGAGCAACCGATTGCAGAGCACCGCCGTAAGCAGCTTCAGCAAGACCTGTCGGATCCATTATCGGCTTCACCAGAAAAAAAAAGATCGTATGAACGCTAACACGCCCCATCAAAAACAGTATAGCTCCGCCACTCAGCGCCTGCTGAAGCCTCAAATAGAGCACTTCTTCGTCGAAGAATTCCCAAAAATGTTTGGCCCGGTTATACGGGCGCGTATTGCCGATTCACTGCTGGAGTTATTCACCCGGCAAGTGCGCCAGACCACAAGCCTTGAGCCAGGTCAAATCCTGTGGAATGCGGTGGACGTTGCCACACGCGCAGATGCTCCCAATCGCCGGTTTGTACCTGTCGTCTTGACGATGGTGAATGAACAAGATATTCAGAACAGAACAAAAGGGCTATCCATTGTGGAAATCCGTGCTCAGTCGACTGCTCGTATCTTGCGGGAAGCCTATCAGCAAGGGGCCTTGTTGTCTATGCGGGACATCACGCTACTTTGCTGGCAGCCTATGTCCATGCCATCAAGATGGAGGAAATATTATGAACAAACCCACCAATGCGAACTTCCTCACCCGGGAAATCTGCAGGATATGGGATCGTGTATTACTCACAAAGACCAGATTGTTTACAAGGCCATTGTGGAAAAGAAAGATCCAATTCAGGTTGCAAACGAATCCAGACACACCCAACAGGCGGTAGATCGCTACCTGAAAGATTTTCACCGGGTTCAAACGGTGTACAATCACAATCCAGATCCGGACTACATTAGCCTGGTAACGAATATTTCCAAATCCGTCGTAAATCAATACATTAACCTAATCGAAACACATGACATCAGCGATAAATAAAACCTTGCCAAGCCATATGGCGCTAACAAGGGGATGCCCAAGGCGAAAAAATGGGGAAACAGGGGGATGTTTAACAGAATATCGCAGAATTCAATGAACACCCCTCTTGCCGAAGGCATCCCGATGGGGAAATCTCTCCGCCAGCCGGCGGAAGACTATTTCATATTTTTTTATTAATCGAACTCAGGTTGAAAGGGTAAATCGTATTTGCTGGTCTTTTTTGTACGGATATGTAAATCCGAACCTATTCTATGAGAATGCAAACCTTTCCCAGGCGTCTATTCTCTACATTACTTTCGCAATCCTAAAAACCATCGATTA
>DATGBT010000137.1:0-26760 GCA_035312505.1 Balneolaceae bacterium
TATGGAACCAATTATCACTTTTTTTGAAGATGTACCAACCACGTTTCGTGCGCTGATTCTGATTGGTGGTATTTTTGTTTTTTGGGTGATGGAGGGGGTAATTCCACTGTTTCAATTTACTTATAGTAAAGTGAAACATGCTGGTCTTAATCTCACATTCACATTGTTTACCGCCGTTATTGGTTTTGGCCTCGCAGGGGTCCTTTATTTTACATCCAACTGGGTAACAGTGAATGAATTTGGGCTGTTGAACCTGGCAGGGTTTCCCCTTTGGATTAAGGTTATTGCCGGAGTTATGCTGCTCGATTTTATAGGAGCGTGGCTCGTTCACTGGACCGAACATAAGATTAAATGGATGTGGAAGTTTCATCTTGTGCACCATAGTGACACAACAGTGGATGTAACAACAGGGCTAAGGCATCATCCCGGCGAAACTGTGTTTAGAATCTTCTTCACAATCCTTGGCGTATTTTTGATTGGGGTTCCCATCGGTATCGTCATGCTGTATCAAAGTTTATCGGTACTTTTTGCACACATCACTCACGCAAATATCAATATGCCCAAAAAGGTCGACCAAGCGCTCTCTTACCTGTTTGTAACTCCAAACATGCATAAGGTTCACCACCACTATTCACAACCTCTTACAGATACAAATTATGGCAATATATTTGCTGTTTGGGATCGCGTTTTCGGGACCTTTGCCGAAGTGAATGATGTGAAAAATTTAACCTACGGAATTGATACCCACATGGATCCCCGTGAGAATGAAAATCTGCCAAATCTTTTAAGAATCCCATTTCAGCCCTACAGGCCGCCTGTAGGATCAAATTTAAGCGACACAACAGATCATAAAATCGAAAAGCCTGCCTTTAAAAAGAAGTGATGGTAAAAGCAGTGATAGTGTGCTAATGGAATGGGCAGAGATTTCTAAAGGCAGTTCACAGTATCAGCTTCCGGGGTATGGGTTGTTATTACTCAACTCAAAATTATTCAATCTGTAAAGAACTATTTCTATAAAACCGGAGCTCATAGACATCCCAAGTTGAGTCAGTTTTATTTGGCAGTTCATTTGCATTCACTCCGTGAAAATTTCTATATTTTGGAAGCGTTTCCATACCAAATTTTTTAGAAGTGTAGCAAATGAATCAGGCAGTATCAATTCCGAATAAAGAAGACATCGAGAGTAAAAATTTCCCGCATTTTAATGAGCTTTCTAAGCTGGAGCATGAGCAGTTGATTTTTTGCTCCCGTCCCGATGCAGGTTTAAAAGCAATTATCGCAATCCACGATACCACCCTGGGCCCCGCACTTGGCGGAACACGCATGTGGAATTATGCTTCAGAAAGCGAGGCCGTGAGAGATGTATTGCGGCTTTCTCGTGGTATGACCTATAAGGCGGCCATATCGGGACTGAACCTGGGGGGTGGGAAAGCGGTGATCATCGGAGATTCCAGAACCGATAAGTCTGAGGCACTTTTCCGGGCTTTTGGCAGATATATAGACGGTCTTGGGGGCAGGTATATTACCGCTGAAGATGTGGGAATGACCGAACAGGATATGGAGTGGATTTTCTCCGAGACAAAATATGTAACAGGAATACCCAAAGCACTGGGCGGAAGCGGTAATCCCTCGCCGGTAACCGCTTATGGTGTTTACATGGGAATGAAGGCAGCTGCAAAAAAAGCCTATGGCAGTGATTCGCTTGAAGGTTTACGAATTGGCATACAGGGTGCAGGATCGGTTGCTTCTAACCTGGCATCGTATCTGCAAAAAGAGGGGGCAGTTTTATTTGTTAGCGATATTTTTGAGGAGAAAGCAAACCGGGTTTCAAAAAATACGGGTGCCACGGTAGTAGAACCAAATGATATTTATA
Organism: Balneolaceae bacterium; assembly: GCA_035312505.1. GTDB lineage: Bacteria > Bacteroidota > Rhodothermia > Balneolales > Balneolaceae > Rhodohalobacter. The sequence continues at coordinate 1,874 of DATGBT010000137.1, forward strand.
CACTCGATTTACATATTTTTAGTCCTTGTGCGCTCGGAGGTGTGGTAAATGATGACACTGTAGGCCAACTGCAGTGTGATATTATTGCAGGTGGGGCAAACAATATTCTGGATGATGAGCAGCGACACGGCAAGCTGCTGAAGGAGCAGGGCATTTATTATGCACCGGATTATGTAATTAATGCCGGCGGAATCATTAATATTTCGAGCGAATTGGAAGGGTATAACGAGGAGATGGCTCTTAATAAAACCTCCCGAATTTACGACACAACAATAAAAATATTTGAGTACGCTGAGAAGCACGACATCCCCACATACAGAGCATCGAATATATTAGCCGAACAGAGAATTGAATCTGTAGCGAAGCTTGGCACGGTTTACTCTTCAAAGAGCCATTTTTCTGGCCGTCTTGGTGAGCTTTATATGAAAGACAGAACGTGATGCAGCCCATGCAATCATCATAAGGAAGCAACCGGTTTAACGGCCGGTTGCTTTTTTTATATATGATCGAGAGGCAGTGAGCAGGCATCTGTTTTTGATTAATCATGCATGTGATACGGGATAAAAATATGCGTAAATTTATTCCTCTGAAATGATTTTGTCTCTAAAGTTTGTTAGAAAAAGAAAAGAAAAAGAATGTCTCTAAAAGAACAGTTTAAATTCAAAGATCGGCTTATAAAAGGAATTGAGCCGGGCGGACAGTTTAAAATCAGCGTTGTAAAAACAACGGACGTAATTCGTACAGCTCAAAAAAATCACAATCTATCTCTTCTATCAACACTACTGCTTGGGCGCACTTTAACTGCAGCCATGCTGCTTGCCTCTGAGCTGAAAGGAGAAGAGAGAATAAAAATCCGGCTTGAAGGTAACGGTCCGGTTGGTTCCATTACGGCTGAAGCGAACCGCGCTGGAGAAATGCGCGGTTATGTTCAAAATCCACATGCAGAACTCGACTATTCTGACCCTAATGTAACCATTGGTGATGGAATTGGTATTGGGTTGTTGACGGTCTCAAAAATTTTATATGATGAAGCAGAGCCCCGAACCAGTACGATACAAATTGTGGAAGGCGATATTTTATCAGATATGGCTCACTTTATGGTACAATCCGAGCAGGTTTTGTCAGCATTTCTGTTAGATGTGGATATCAATGAAGAGGGGGTTGTTGAACAGGCCGGTGGGGTATTAATTCAGCGATTGCCTGATGCTGAAGAGACCGTGATGGATCAACTGCAAAAAACAGTGAGTGAAATGCCTGCGATTTCATCAATGCTGAAAAAAGGGCTTTATATTGACGAAATTATGATCCGTGCTTCAAGACCATTCAAAATAAAAGAACTGGACAGACAACCTGTTCACTTTTTCTGCCGATGTAGCCCCGAACGTTTTATGAATGCTCTCTCCATGCTTAATTATGACGATTTAAAAGAGCTAAAGGACGATAAACAAGAGATTACCTGTCACTACTGCGGCAACAGACTGATCGTATCGAAGCAAGAGATGGAGAGACTGTTTGAGACAGCGAAAGCAAAAATGAATTGATGGAACACAGATTCTAAAAAGTGTAATGGTTGAACATGCAAAAAAAGTAGTGATTATTGGCGGTGGATTCGGTGGTATATCTGTAGCGAAAAAACTGAAGGGAACCGGCTTGGATATTACCATCGTGGATAAACGGAATCATCACCTTTTTCAACCTTTATTGTATCAGGTTGCCACAGCTGCTTTATCTCCGGGAGATGTTGCCGTACCTATTCGATCCATCTTTAGTTCTCAAAAAAATATTACGACCATACTCGGAGAAGTAGTATCCGTTAATCAGTATGATCAATCGATTACCTTGAAAAACGGACGAAATATTGAATATGACTATCTTGTGATCGCTTCAGGCGCAGAGTATAATTATTTTGGCAATGATGATTGGAAAGAGCATGCACCAGGCCTCAAAAGCATTGATGATGCAATTAATATCCGTGAGCGTATTTTGTATTCCCTTGAAATAGCAGATCAATTGGATAGTGACGACAAGAAAAAGCCATATCTGTCTTACGCTGTTATAGGTGCCGGGCCAACAGGTGTGGAAATGGCGGGCGCAATTGCTGAGATTGCCAAACGAAATATGATGAGGGACTTTAAAAACCTGGATACATCCCAAACAGATGTATACTTGATTGAAGCTGGCCCTGCTGTGTTAAACGCATATCCCGATTCGTTATCCAGAAAAGCCCAAAAAGACCTCGAAACAATGGGCGTACAGGTATTGCTGGATCACCCCGTTACAGATGTAAAAAAAGACAGGGTAGTCGCCGGAGATAAAACCATTTATACCCCAAATATTATTTGGGCTGCAGGTGTAACTACTTCTTTAATAACCGATACTTTACATACAGAACAAGACAAAATAGGTCGTGTAAAAGTTGAAAAGGATCTCTCTATAGCTGGCTTTCCCAACGTTTTTGTAATTGGCGATGCCGCCTATTTTGAGGATAAGAGTGGTGAGCCATTACCGGCTCTTGCTCCGGTTGCACTCCAGCAGGGTAAATACATTGGAAATCTTATAAAAAATAGGGTGAATAACGATAAAGCGGAGCCTTTTAAGTATGTTGATAAAGGTACTATGGCTACGATCGGGCGGGCAAAAGCAGTGGCAGATATTAAAGGATTTAAGTTTAGCGGAATCGTGGCTTGGCTGCTATGGTCATTGATACATATCTTTTTTCTGATAGGATTCAGAAACCGGCTAAGAGTTTTTGTAGAATGGGTGTGGCACTACGTAACATTCAAGCGCGGGGTGAGAATTATTTCGGAACGATCCATGAGAGATTCCTCTGGGAAAGATGCTACAAATGGAGCTTAAATCTGATTAGCAGCAGTTCCAATAAATAGCACTTTAATTAAACGGCAAACGATGAACCACATCCGCACGATTCGCTGGCATTGGGATTATCGAATGTAAAACCGCGTGCATCTAGTCCGTCAGGATAATCAATCTCTATTCCATTGAGATACATCAGGTGTTTGGGGTCAATCACTATTTCGATGTCGTTGCTGACGACAATTTTGTCTTCGACTGTTCGGATATCAAACCCCAGTTTATAGCTAAGTCCGGAGCAGCCGCCACCCTCAACAGCAACCCGTAGGTATAAATTTTCATCAAGACTTTCCTTCTCCTTGATCTTAATAATCTGTTTAGCGGCCCGATCCGTAAGAATTACCGGATCTGCGTCAGAATCGGCTGGAATGGCCTGCTGCTGTTCCTCTTCTGGATTTTCATCAATCAGGGAGGAGATAACGTCATCTAGATTTTCTTCTGGTAATGCCATGATAAATCAGTCGTTATTTGGTTGAATTGGCAAAAGTATAATAGTCTGTTTCAGAACGGCGAAACAGCTTAAGAATTCCTGCACTCACCAAGTGTATTAAAATTTTTGATGCACGGTAAGTAGTAACATTAATAAGCTGGGAGAATTTCTGTACAGTTATTTCTCCATACTCATTGAGATATCGAAACAGCATCTGCTCTTTATCACCATATTCAAAAGTAACACCATTTCCAGAGTGCTGGTGTTTAAGAATTTCTGCCATCTCATCACTTGCAAGAATGCTTTTATCTTTATCCCGAACAAACACTTTTCTCTTTTTTTCGTTCTTCAGATACACGGGTTTTTTCTCTGCTTCTTCAATTGTTACAATCATAACATCGTACGGCCCGCAATGAATTAACTCAATGTGAAGGGGTACAGCTGGCACACAAAGATCGCTGGCTGCCTTGTACAGATCAAACTCTTCCTCAAAGTAGGAGCTAATCCCTGTAATATTTTTATGATCGTCTACCCCGATGAGAAGAGTGCCACCATTCGTATTGGCAAAAGCTGCTATTTCACGGGCAATTTTATTGGGTGAAGGAATAGTTTTTTTAAACTCTAAATATGCTCCTTCTCCGGTTTGTATAAGATTACGCAGATCTGCAGGGCTAAGATCCGAAATTTTGATTTCGCCGTTTGGTAACATAGTTGTAAAATTGGTTGGTTGAAGGTCTGCAATTTATTTTAACAGATTATGAATGGCAGGGTAATTTATTTAGGAAAAAACGAACCCGTCAAATCATAATCTCTTCTTTCAGGTTTCGGGTCATAAGCTGACGCAAAGCGTCCTGAGGATCAACATTTTCGAACAGAACACTATACACTGCATGTGTAATAGGCATTTCAACGTTGTTTTTTTTGGACCATTGTGTTACAGATTTAGCAGTTTTCACGCCTTCAGCTACCATACTCATATTATCTGTTATTTCCTGCAACGACTTTCCCTTGCCGATGTTGTACCCAACAAAACGATTACGGCTATGCTGGCTAGTGCATGTAACAATTAAATCGCCCATCCCGGTTAGTCCGGAGAAGGTGTCTTGCGATGCACCAAGGCGGCTTCCCATGCGCTTCATTTCGTGAAGACCCCGGGTCATTAGCGCAGCTTTTGCATTATCACCCAGTTCGGCACCATCAACGATACCTGCAGCGATAGCCATAATATTTTTTAAGGCGCCGCCGATCTCTGCCCCGATAATGTCGTGATTGAGGTACACCCTGAACATAGTTGTTGAAAAGGTTTCCTGTATAACCCGGGCCGCGCGTTTCGAGTAAGCAGAAGCAACAACCGTAGTGGGTTTTTTCAGGCCAACCTCCTCGGCATGGCTTGGACCGGTAAGAACCCCTATCAGGTCTTCCAGAACGAATCCTTCAAGTACCTCTGCTAAAATCTGACTCGGGGTTAATAGTGTGTTCTCTTCAATTCCTTTTGCAACAGAAACAATAAATTCGTTACCCGACAAATAAGGCCGGGTATTTGTGGCTACTTCGCGCAAGGCGTGTGAGGGTGTTGCGTAGAGAACCATTTCAGTGTTCTTAAGGGTTTTTTCAATAGAAAAGCTGGCTGAAACGGTTTTAGGTAAACGTACATTGGTGAGATAAGAGGGATTGAAACCCGCATTATTTATCCCCTCTACAACCTCTTTCTCCCTTGCCCAAATCGTTACAGGGTAACCTTTCCCGCCAAGTAGTCCTGCAAGTGCGGTTCCAAAGCTGCCGGCACCAATTACGCTGATTTTTTTCACGATTATGAACTTTCTTTGTTGATTCTGCCTTTTGCCGGTTTAAAAGAAGAGATTCTATTTTCATTTCCGGCAAGCAGGCGTTTAATATTTCCCTTATGCTTAACTACTATACCAAGTGCAACAATACTGCTGAAAAGAATAATACTGCCATCAATATCCCAGTCGAATCCATATCGAAGGGTTAACTGAGAAAACGGATAGATCAAAGAGGCAATGATAGAGCCGAGTGATACATACCGTGTGGCAATCATTACAATAAGAAAAATGGCAAGCGAGATACTTATGGAAACGGGTTCAATGCCATATAGCATGCCGCAGGCGGTTGCGGCACCCTTCCCGCCGCTAAATTTCGCATAAACAGGAAACATGTGCCCAAGAACAGCAGCAACACCGGCAAAAATGACAAGCATCGATTCGACCTCCCAGCCACTGTATAGCGAGACGGGTCCGCTGCCAATATTCCAGGCGAGGCTGCTTATTACCGTTGTGCACAGTAACCCCTTGCCAAAGTCGATAAGCAGTACAATTACCCCTGCTTTCCAGCCAAGAATGCGAAATGTATTTGTAGCGCCGGCATTACCGCTCCCATGCTCTCTTATGTCTGTACTGAAGAAGAGTTTTCCCATCCAAAGGGAGCTTGGAATAGCACCGATCAAATAGCTGAGAAGTACAACAACAAAGAGTGCTAACATATGAAGCGGTTCTTTTAATTAAGGTTGCGGTGCCAAAGTAAGAAATCATATACCTGGAAACGATAAGGCCATTTAGAAAAATGTTAAACGTGCCTTTCAGCATGGTAAGATGAGCGAACAAGCGGCCCGCTTTCAACATGCTCTAGTCCCAGTGTTTCACCAATTTCTTTGTATTCTGCAAACTGATCGGGATGGACCCACTCAACTACAGGATGGTGCATTTTTGTGGGCTGCATATATTGGCCAATGGTAAGTACGTCTACTTTGTGGTCTACGCAGTCTTGCATCAGCTGTATGACTTCTTCCCTGGTTTCGCCAAGGCCTACCATAATGCCGGTTTTGGTTCTCAGTTTCTGCTCTTTACAGCGAAGAAGAAGTTCCAGTGATCGCTCATAACGAGCCTGTGGGCGTACATTCCTGTATAGTCTTGGTACAGTTTCGAGATTATGGCTGAGAACATCCGGTGGTGTATCGATTACAATTTGCAATGCATCCCAAACGCCGCGAAAATCAGGAATCAGAGATTCGATGGTTACTCCGTCTATTGTATCGCGAAGAACTTTGTGGCATTCGGCAAAAATGGGGGCTCCTCCATCTTTTCTTTCATCCCGGTTCACGGATGTGAGAACCACATGCTTTAGCTTCATTTTTGAAGCGGCATCAGCTACACGACGAGGCTCATCCCAATCCAAGCCCTGTACGGGACGCCCGGTTTTAATGGCACAAAAAGCACAAGAGCGAGTACAAACATCGCCAAGTATCATAAATGTGGCGGTTCCGGCTCCCCAACACTCCCCCATGTTTGGGCAGCGGGCTTCTGAACAGACCGTATTCAGGCTGTTTTTGCTGATGGTTTCTGATACCTCTTTAAATTTCTTTCCGGAAGGGAGTTTAACACGAAGCCAGTCGGGTCTGCGGTTTCCGGGGGTGCTGCGTTCTACTACATCAAGTTCTTTAATCATACAAATATATCCCTGGTTTAGGGGTGTTTAAAATGAGTTGCTTAAAGGTAAGAAATTTGTAACTCGGGTTCAGTTTCTAAGGTTTTATTCTTCGGGGAGACCTCAAAGAGTTCGCTCAAATGTTTTACTATTGATTTCTTAACGGTATTCGGATCCATCTCTTTATCAAGGAGCTTCTGCATACTGGTTACAGCTTTGTCTGAAATTCCACAGGGCACAATATGATTGAAATATGAGAGATCAGTATTCACATTTAGGGCAAACCCATGCATGGTTACCCATCGTGAACAACGAATACCCATGGCACATATTTTCTCATTTCCGGCCCAAACACCAGTCAGTCCATCTATACGCCCTGCTTCAATGTCAAAATCTGCACATGTGCGAATAATTACATCCTCCAGGGTTCGTAAATATTTGTGTATGTCGGTAAAATGACGATCAAGATCCAGAATAGGATAGCCAACAATTTGCCCAGGCCCGTGGTAGGTAATATCACCACCCCGATCTATTTCAATAAATTCAGCATCAATTTGGGCCAGTTCAGCCATCCCTTTTAAGAGATTTGCCTGATCACCGCTTTTACCCAGGGTATAGACGTGCGGATGCTCCACAAAAAAGAGCATATCGTTAACTGAACGTTCAGTATATGACAGTGCTGATGACTCTCTTATGGCTTTCTTTTGTTTGATGAGAAGCTGCTGGGCTCTTCGTTGCAGGTCCCATACGTCGCGATAATCAGCAAAGCCAAGATCGTAAATGTCGATTTGATTAACCATAGCCGAAAGATAACGAAAAAAATGAAAAACGGGTTCATTCCTGAACCCGCCTCTCGTGTCCTGTCTCCTTCAACTACTAAAGGCTCTTGTTTATTAAGTTTTTTAGCTCCTGATCATAAAAATAACGGGAAGGTTGTATTGAACCCGAACAGGTCGTCCGCGCTGTAAGCCCGGCTTAAATTTAGCCATCTTAACAACCCTGAGAGCTTCTTCATCACAGCCGCCCCCAATTCCCCGTACTACTTTAGGGTCTTCTACTTCACCTTTTTCATTCACAATAAACTGAACATAAACGCGGCCTTCAATATTGGCTCTGAGTGCCATTTCGGGATACTTAACTTCCTTTTGAAGCGCTTGCAACCCACCTATCAGTTCAGGCATCTCTTCTACCAATACAAAGAAGTCATCTTCTTCCTCGGCAGCTTCTTCTTCTTTCTGAGGCGGCGGAGGCGGCATATCCATTTGTGAACTGAAGTCAATCTCAGCATCAATGTTTATGTTAACATCTTCGATAATTTCAGTGTTGGGTACAGCAACAGGAACTGGCGGACGCGGTGGCGGTGGCACGGTTTCTTGTTGTTTTGTTTGTACAATTTCTTCCATTTCAACGACTTCCTGCTCTTCCATAACAATCTCTTCATCGGCTTCAGTAGTAAAGTTAACACGCACTAATAGTGTCATAATCAGCAGTGCTAAAATCAGGCCAACTTCCAAAAGAATAGTATAGTAGTTACGGAGGTTGTTTTCGTTGGTACGTTTTATCTCATGGTTGGGTTTGAGTCTGTTATCTTTCATGATCTCTCACCTTTTTTATTTTAGTAGTTAAGGACATAGTGTAAAGGAGAACTCTTAATCTTCTGATAATAACATACCAAGCAAATGTTAAGATTTAATGAGTTTTTTGGAGATTTTTATCTTTTATAGAAGCGCTTTTTTACAATCTGGGTGCAGGTTATATAAGAAAAGCGGACCTGTTTGGGTCCGCTTTACGGTTTTAATAACAATGAATGCGAAGGGAGTCTACTTCTTGGGTTTGGAACCAAGGTGAACGCCTTCGCCATAGGCTTCAGCCACAGCCTCCATCACCGCTTCGCTCATGGTTGGGTGCGGGTGTACGGCACTAATAATTTCGTGGCCGGTTGTTTCGAGATCTCGCGCAACAACAGCTTCCGCTATAAGCTCAGTTACGTGAGAGCCAATCATGTGGCAACCCAGCCATTCGCCGTATTTTTTATCAAAAATCACTTTCACAAATCCTTCTTCATGTCCCAGGCCTGTTGCTTTACCACTTGCCGAGAACGGGAATTTACCGACCTTAATGTCGTATCCTTCATCTTTAGCCTGTTGCTCTGTAAAACCAACAGATGCAACCTGGGGCTCGCAATAGGTGGCACCGGGAATATTATTATAGTTTACCGGAGTTGGGTTTTCACCAGCAAGCATTTCAGCCAATACAACTCCTTCATGTGATGCTTTATGTGCTAGCCAGGGTGCGCCTATTACATCACCAATTGCATAAATACCATCTGCTGAAGTTTTATATGTGGACTTATCAACTTTGATATCGCCTTTTTCTGTTTCTACACCAGCTTTATCGAGTCCTATGTTTTCAGTATTACCAACTACACCGACTGCTGAGAGCACCATGTCGGCTTCCACTTCTTCCGTTCCTTTTTTTGTTTTAATGGAAACCTTAACGCCCTTGCCTTTCTTTTCAACTTTCTCAACGGAACTTTCTGTGAGAACATTGATGCCTTTCTTCTTGTAAATTTTGCCGAGCTCTTTACCTATGTCCTGATCCTCAACGGGAACGACTGTTTTTTGGAGTTCAACCAGAGTTACTTCTGTGCCAATGGTGTTGTAGAAATATGCAAACTCACATCCAATGGCCCCTGCACCGATAATTACCAGTTTTTTTGGCTGCTTATCGAGCTGCATTGCTCGCTCAGAGTCGATAATCATTTTACCGTCAATTTCCAGATTCGGAAGTTGCCGCGGTCTCGCACCTGTTGCAATAATGAAGTGTTTTGCCTTTACGGTTTCAGTCTCTTTGCCTTCGTCATCATTAACAGCCAGTTCTTTCGAAGATTTAAAGACGCCGGTACCGTTCAATACATCGATTTTGTTGGCTTTCATTAAAAACTGAACCCCTTTGCTCATTTTGTTGGCAACCTTTCGGCTTCTCTTAATCATACCCTCAAAATTCGCTGAAAATTCCTTCACATCCACTCCATAATCGGATGCGTGCGAAATGGATTCAAATACCTCTGCAGACCTAAGCAGTGCTTTTGTGGGTATGCAGCCGATATTAAGGCATACTCCGCCTAAAAAACGTTTTTCAACTACTGCTGTTTTAAAACCTAATTGTGATGCTCTGATCGCAGCCACGTATCCGCCGGGCCCGGTTCCAATTACGCACACATCATATTCTTTTGCCATGATGATCTAATCCTTATTAATATTTTTGATTTTTGAAGGCCTTATTTGACCGTTTATTCAAACCTAAGGTAAGGAATATGGATAAGATTTATAAATGATCAGCACGGATGTTACCTGTTATCATAGAAAATTTCTTGATTCAATTTTCTGGTACACAAAAACCGGATAAAAATTAATTTATTGATACTATATTGCTCAGTAAGTGCAAATCCCATAAATAAACTGCCAAAGAGAGAGAATCCATAAATGGTTCAGGCAATGAATCAGATAATAAGAGAAAACAGCTATGCAAAACTTTATAAATGATTATAACCAAAAAGGGTTTGTGGTGATCCGCAATCTTTTTGAAAAGCATGAAGTTGAGGAGCTCTCTAACGCCGCGGAGGAACTAGAAAAAGAGGGCTTGCGTCATGAGAAAAGTTACAGGCATAAAAATTTACTGTTTTTAATTCAACATGATCCTCAGAAAGGGAAAGTGCTTCGATTTTGCCAGTGGCCATCGTATTCATACAGAGTGTTTGAAAAGTACCGCACTGATAAAAGATTTCTGCAGGTGCTGAAGCCGCTGATCGGCGAAAACATCAAACAAATCATCAACCAGGTTATATGGAAAACACCGGGAATGCAATCTACAAGCTATGGCTTTCACCAGGATGCGCGTTTTCGCAGACCGACTGAAGCGTACAGGGATCTGGCCAATTCGTTTATACAAACAGCGTTAGCGATTGACCCAAACACCGATGATAACGGCAGCCTGGTCGTTGTTGAAGGAAGTCATTTGCTGGGAGATCTCAAATATCATACAGCCAACAGTGTATATAAAGAGACAATCTCTGATGACGTACTGAACCAACTCGGCCTAGCTCATTTGCCGCAAATAAAAATATTGCTTGAACCGGGCGATCTTGTGGTTTGGCATCCATATCTGCTACATGGGTCGGGCCCGAATCTTTCACATTCAGACCGTCGAAATTATCTCAATGGCTTTGTGAAAGCAGATGCGTGCGATCTGGGAGAATGGACATTTAAAAATGGAGAGTCCATACGCCTTGAGGAACCGGTGCTTGTTCAGTATATGGACCTTTTTACCCGACCCGATCCTCACTACATAGATGGATCACCACATCCGGTACCCAACAATCAAAGTCCTGATCGCCCTGTGCAGTAGCCGGTCTCAGAAAAAGAAATTGGTTCGCACGTGGATGGGTATAGGATCATTGCAGGGCTGAAGATCTTCCTGACCTCATTACTCTATATCAAACCAAAGCTGGATTCATAAGTGTAGGAGATAACTGGGTACGGAAAAAGATTTATGGTCAGATACTGAAGCGTAGTCCGGACTTTAAGTTCAGACTGCAGGATTGACGATTTCGTATTACTGCATCAAAAAGCCCACATTGGATTGTTAAATCATGCGGAAAAGTTTTCAAGTATTTCGATAGGGTCGCTCACGGGCGGTAAGGTTACGGTTGGAGAGTTCTCGGCCGTGACGATTGGCGTGATCATCTCAGACCGGGTGAGTATCGGGCGGCATTCAGTCATTGGTTCAGGCTCATTAGTTGTCAGAGATGTACCGGAATATGTAACTGCTTATGGCAACCCGGCAACGATCGTAAGAGAGCGAAATGAGGGTGATACATATCTAAAATCAGGTTAGAGGAACCCCACCGAATCGGTTCGAAAAGAAAATCAAAGATTGTCGAAATCTCCCCGCTTCTTTCTCATAAAATAATCTTTGCTGGCTTCGATCACTTTTGGAGATAACAGCAAGGTGGCTGTTACAGTAGGTATCGCCATCATGGCAAACATCCCGTCGACCAGGTTAATAACCATATCTATGGTTGTAATGGAGCCGATAAAAATGGAGAAGATGTAGAAGTAGTTGTAATAGTGTTTCCTCTCTGCACCGCCAATAAAATTGAGGCATTTGGTGCCGTAGTACGAGTAGGTGAACATCGTGGTAATGCTGAATATGAATACACAGAGAATCAGCAGGTATGGGCCAACAACCGGAACGCCCGTTTCAAATGCCACGGCCGTCATGGTTACTCCATCTACGGTATTGTCGGTCCATGCCCCTGTCATCAGCAGTGCAAGTGCTGTCATGGAGCAAATGAGAATGGTGTCGATGGCGGGTTCGAGCATCCCAACGAGTCCTTCACGAACGGGCTCCCTGGTTTTTGCCGCTCCGTGGGCCATGGCTTCGGTTCCGATTCCCGCTTCGTTCGAAAAAGCTCCCCTTCGTATACCGTTTGAAATCATGACTCCCATAGCACCGCCGGCGCCAGCCTCAGCACTGAACGCATCTGTAAATATGAGCCAGAAATAGTAAGGCACATCTACAATATTCGTGATAATAATGTAGACAACCGTAAAAATGTAAATGAGAACCATTAATGGCACAAGGCGGGATGCTACATTTCCAATGCGCTTTATACCACCGAAAATAACCATAGATACTAGAGCAACGAGAACGAGACCTGTAATAATATCGGACAGGCGAAATCCTGCCTCTGTAATTACAGAGCCTGAAAGCAGCATTACGTCGTACCCAAAAAGGGCGTTCTCAGCCAAAAGGGTATCCCGGATAATCTGTGTAAGTTGATTAGACTGAAACATAGGCGTACAACCGATTAACCCCGCAACGCTAAAAAATATGGCAAGAGGTTTCCATTTCTTACCAAGCCCTTCGACAATATAGTACATGGGGCCTCCCTGAACTTTGCCGCTGGTGTCTTTACCACGGTACATAATGGAGAGTGTGCAGGTAAAAAATTTTGTTGCCATTCCTACAACAGCAGTAACCCACATCCAGAAGATGGCTCCAGGTCCGCCAACACCCAGGGCAATTGCCACACCGCTGATGTTGCCCATTCCTACGGTTGCTGCCAGTGTACTGGAAAGAGCCTGAAAATGGTTGATGTCGCCGGGGGCAGTCGGATCTTCGTATTTACCTGAAAGCACTTCGATGCCGTGCTTAAAGTTACGATAGGGCATAAAACGGCTGTAAAAAAGAAAGAAAATTCCGCCTCCAACGAGAAGAACAAGAAGCGGTGTGCCCCAGGCATAGTTCGCGAATGTAACAATAATTTGTTCTAATGTTTCCAGAACAGCTCAGATTTTATGATAGGTTTTTAGCGATGTCTTTACTTCTTGCGAAGTGAATATAATCTATGGATGGTGGCTTAATATCACAATTATTTAAAAAAATTGCTATTTGGGCCCTGTGATGCTGTCCGTGAATGATAAGATGGTGACATATTTCGCGAAGTGAATTCCGATATGTTATCTGAGATGAGTTTTGATAAGTGATTTTTTTATCCAGGTCTACATTTGAATCTTCCAAGAGATCCAACCAAAGCTGGGATGTTTCTTTAGCTTCCATTTTAATCTCATCGGGATCATATTCAAACCAAACGTCTATATCATCGAAAAAAGGGAGCGGCATCATTCGTTGAAACCAGATTTTCTGAGCATTGATAATGTGCGATATAAATGCCAGAATGGCTTCTTGCTGGGCAAAAGGTTCGTTCTTAAAGTAGAGATTTGTGAGCTTGCGTGTGCACCATAAATCGAACTGGAAAAGGTGCTGCAGATGTTTTCTGTCTTTTGTCATAAAATCACATTGAAAAGCCGTAATAGCGGGATATTCCGCTCAAAATAAATTGAACACTGATGGCCAGGGCGATAAAGCCCATTAGGCGGGTCATAACATTGAGTCCCGTATAACCAATATATTTTGCAGAGATGGGAGCAAGTCGTAAAATTCCATACGTAACCACTACGACAAGAACTACCGCGGCCCCGTTAATGAGATAGTCGGTTGCGCCGCCGGCCTGCGTGGCAAACCCAATGACAACTGCAATACTGCCCGGCCCCGATAGCAGGGGCAGAGCAAGGGGGCTAAATGAAATGTCTTCTTTTTCAAGTGCGGCAGCTTCATCCTCTGCGGTAAGTTTGCGTCCCCCTTTCTCAGGATTCAGCATGGAGTAGGCAGCTCTCATAATGATGAGGCCTCCGGCAATTCTTATACCTGCAAGGGAAATTCCGAAAAAACTCAAAATAAACGTTCCAATGAGTAAAAAAGTAAGCAGAACACCCAACATGTAGAGTGTGGCTTTATTTGCCGTTTGAATGCGCTCCTGCTCGCTAAAACGGTCGGTGAGCGACAGAAATAGCGGCATTGCTGCCAGTGGGTTCACCACAGAAAAAAGTGATGTAAAGCTTGCAAAAAGCAGGCCGGCAATACCAAGGATTGTAGCTGAATGTTCTGGAATGGTGTCGGAGATTAATTGATACATAAACCGCAAGATAGAGATGATTCAGACAACTTCGAAAGACCACGGTACAGATTTTTTCTATCGGTTTAATTGTATGCTGTGATGAACGGGGGGTTGTTGTTACGGGTTATGGATTACTTAAAAAAACCTTATTATTTATGGCAGAAATAAATCCTTTAAATAAGTAGTGTTAAATTTACAGAATGAGTGATACCAAAAAGATTTTAGAATATGCGATCGATATTATAGATTCAAATCAAAGCAGAGACGAAAAGCTGCAGCAAATCTGTGAACTCCTCGACCGGGAAGTGGATGTTTTTGACTGGACCGGCTTTTACCTGGCTTCTGAAACCGAAAAGAACATGCTGGAGCTTGGGCCGTTCGTTGGTGAACCAACCGACCATTTAAAAATACCCTATGGAAAAGGGATTTGCGGCCAGGCAGCCGAAACGCTCGATACGTTTGTAGTTCAGGATGTTTCACAGGCAGATAATTACCTGGCATGCAGCATAAGCGTAAAGTCAGAAATTGTTGTACCTATTATGAAAGGTAGCGAGTTTAAAGGAGAACTGGATATCGATTCACACACCAAAGATGCTATTTCGGAGGATTTACGGGTGCTGTGCGAGAATATATGCAGTGAACTAACTCGCATTTTTTAAAGGCTGTAGTTTTTACATTTAGAGGTAATCTTTTCAGGAAAGGTGCATTTCATCGATTACGCCCTTTAAAAAGATGGTTTTTTGGAGCATACACGTTAAAATACGTAAATCCGAAATAACTTTTGAAATACCGCCAAACATAAGCGTTGCAAATTCGTCAAAAGATTGCTTTTGGCAAATTTTATGCAAAAGGGAGGTTAAATCAACCGTTTGTAATAAAATTTTAAAATTGGCCTTTGATGAGATAAAAAATGTACCGGTGCGCTATAGTGTTCAGTAATATGGGTACTTTTCAAATCAAAACAATTTTTGCAAAACACAAAAACGGTTTAATGAACTGTAGATAAGAATAAAAAGTTATTCAGCTTAAATAAGTCAAGAAAAATTAAAGGTACACACTTTGAAAAATATTTTATATGCGCTTTTATCGGTTTTTGTAATGCTGTCGCTTGCTTCATGCGGTAACGGGGAAAGTGATAATGAGGGTGCTGGACCTGGCGGTTTCGGAAATTTCGGAGGAGGACAACCCACAAGCGTTGAGGCAACTCCTGTACAGCGCGGATCAATATCAAGGCAGGTTCAGGCTTATGGCACTGTGCGGCCGCAGGATGTGGTAGCCATTACTCCACAAGTGTCTAACAGGGTTACGAATATTCTTGTAGATCTTGGTGATAACGTTACACAGGGACAGGTGATGGCTGAGATATATGACGTTCCGTTTCGGGAAGCTGTTGAGCAGGCGCGTGCTCAGATTCGCCAGGCTGAGGCTTCATTTAATAGAGATAGTACCCAGCTGGAACGACAACGGGAGCTGTTTGAACGAGATCTGATCAGCAGGGCAGAATTCGACGATTTTCGAGCTACATTTTTGAGCAGCAGGGCTCAATACGAATCGTCTAAAGCAGCTCTTTCTCAAAGCATGGAAAATCTGGAAAATACGAACATTACTTCTCCGGTGAATGGCGTGGTTTTGAGCAGGAATATAGCAGAGGGCGATGTAGCTACCACAGGACAGGCAGCTTTTGAAGTGGCCAATCTTGTAGGATTTGAAACCAGGGTATTTTTACCACTCCAGGACTGGGAGCAAGTTCAGATTGGCCAGCCGGTTACGATGTCTCTTTCGAGCCGTGGATCGGAAATTGCAGAAGGTGTTGTTTCCAGAAAAAGTGCTCAGCTTGACGAAACCACCGGCCTGGGTGAAGTAGTAATTACGCTTACTGAATCGCGTGGATCCGTTTACCAGGGAGCACTGCTGCAATCGAGGATTGTTCTTGAGACTCGTGAAAACACCGTTGTAATTCCGCGATCTGCCCTGGTTGAGAAGGTGGATACCTACATTGAACCCGAAACAGGCACCATTGAGCTCGAACGATCGTATTCGGCGTTTGTAGTACAAGGTGATTCTGTTGCAGCCCGTCGTGAGCTCGATCTCGGTATTGAACAGGGAGACAGAATAGAGGTCTTAAGCGGACTGAGTGAAGGTGACCGTCTTATCATTACCGGGCAGAACAACCTGGAGGATGGCCGCCCGGTTCAGGTTGCAGGCAGCCGTCCAGGCAGACAAGCCGGTCAGGGTGGAGTGAATAACGCTGAGGGACAAAGTGCACAGAATTTAACTGAAGAAGAGCGTGAAACAATCAGGGAAGATACAACAGGAATGTCTCCTCAGGAGCGTCGTGAATATATGCAGGAACGTACAGAAGCCACTGGTGAAAGCAGTAGAAATGGCCAAGGACGCGGAAACCGACAGCAAGGTAATAATAATTAATCGGTTTACGGATCTATGAAAAATCTCCCCAAATTAGCGGTTCAGCGGCCAATTACCTTTATGATGATCAGTATTATTCTGATCGGGTTTGGCCTATACGGACTGAACAATCTGCGCCTGAACCTCTACCCGGACGTTTCCTTTCCCACCATCACCGTATACAGCACCTACGAAGGTGTAGCTCCGGAGGATATTGAAACCCTAATTACGCGGCAGGTCGAAGAACAAGTTGGCAGTATTTCAGGTGTGCGCAGGGTTCGCTCGCTTTCCAGCCAGGGTGCATCAGTTGTAAAACTGAATTTTAACTGGGGTACTGATCTCTTTGTGGCGGAAACTGAAGTTCGGAAACGGCTTGATATGATTCGGCGCGGACTTCCCGATGATGTGGATCAGCCGATTGTATTTTCCTATGATCCCAATGATGAACCCATCTTGGTGCTTGCACTGACCTCATCAACCCGAAGCCCCAGGGAACTGCGCACACTGGCTACCCGACAAATTGAACAACGTATTGAGCGTATCGAGGGAATTGCATCGGCTGAAACTGCGGGCGGGTTTGACCGGCAGATTAACGTTCGGCTGAATAATGCGCAGATGAGAACCTTTAATCTCGATATTTCCAATGTATCTAACCGCCTGAGTCAGGAAAATGTACAGGTTCCCGCAGGAGAATTAACCGAGGGAGAAACCGTATTCTCGCTTCGCACGATTGGTGATTTCAGAAATATTGAACAGATTCGAAACAGTATCGTTTCCACAACCGAAGAGGGTAATCCAATCTACCTGAAAGATGTTGCATCCGTAGAAGATGGTATCGCCCAGCCAATAGGCAACGTTCGTGTTCAGGGAAATGACGGTGTGATTATGAACATCTACAAACAGAGCGACAGCAACGTTGTAACTTCAGCCGGAGGCGTGGTGGCTGCGCTTGATGATATACGAAACGTGCTGCCGGGGGATGTGTCTCTTGAGGTATTAACGAATCGCGCCGATTTTATCAGCATGTCGATCGAAAACCTGGTTCTGACTGGACTTCAGGCTGTAATTCTGGTAGTTGTTATGCTGCTGCTTTTTCTGCGAAGTGGACGGTCGGCTCTTATTGTTGCTATTACAATACCCATCTCAATTATTGCCACATTCAGCATTATGGATTTCTCGAATGTGAGTCTCAATATTATTTCTTTGTCGGGACTTACCCTTGCGGTTGGGCTCGTTGTAGACAATGCCGTGGTTGTGCTCGAGAATATTTTCCGTTTTAAAGAGGATGGTTCGGATGGAAAAGAGGCTGCAACAATGGGGGCGCAGGAGGTGTCTTCCCCGGTAATTGTATCAACCATAACAACACTGGTGGTTTTTCTGCCGATTCTTTTTGTACCCGGAATTGCAGGGCTTCTGTTTCGTGATATGGCCTTAACCATCTCATTTGCATTAATTGTGTCGGTATTGGTTGCCATTACACTCATCCCGGTGTTAAGCTCCCGTATTTTTGAGTCAGACCTGATTACGTCAGACAAAAAAGATCCGGCACGAAATCTGTTGAATAAAATTCTTGTTTGGCGCCGCCAAAACATTATAACACGTATACTTTCACTGCCTCTGTTTGTATTCTATGTGGTCTTATGGCCGTTTTTGAAAGTGTGGGCGTTGATCGCTAAATCAACAAAAGCTTTGTTCTCAGACCGGGTAGCTCCCTGGCTCAGCCGTAAATTTGATCGGCTTGAACACGCTTATAAGCGTTCTCTCGACCGCGCACTGGACAGCAGCGGCTGGGTAATTGCGGGGGCTTTTGGACTTTTGCTTGCCAGTTTGCCAATGTTCTATCTATTGGGAGGTGAATTTTTTCCTGAAGTAGACGAAAACTTCATTATTCTGGACGTACAGCGCGAACCCGGCGTTAGCTTGATTGAGCTGGAACGGACCATTGGTCAGGTTGAAGCGATTGTTGAGGAGGAAATTCCCGAAGCCAGGCTGGTGGTTTCGGATTATGGCGACAAAACTGGAATTGAGGGTGCTGATAATCCGGGTGGCAACCAGGGAAGAGTTCGTGTTGAGTTGGTACCGGTGGATGAACGCTCCCGGTCGCAGCAAGAAATAACAACCTCAATACTGGAAGCTCTCACGGTGGTCCCGGGTGCAAACATACGACAAGTTCGGGAAGATCCTCTGAGCCCTGACGGTGAAACCGGCCTGATTGTGCAGATTTTCGGATTTGACCAGGATGTAAAGAAAGCCCTTGCAGAACAGGCAATGGCCAACATACGCGATATTGATGGAATTGTAAGCGTATTCAGCTCTGCAGACCAGGGCCGGCCGGAACTTCGGGTTGAAATGGATCGTGAACGAATTTCACGCGTAGGTATGACTACCTCGCAGGTAGCCACCGCTCTCAGTAATTCGGTACAGGGCGATATTGCCACTACGTTTGTGGATGAAGGAATTGAGTTTGAAGTGCTTGTAGAGGTTGACCCTATCGAGCGATCACAGTCAACTGCGCTGCAGGACCTACAGATACAAACACCAACCGGCGAGTGGATGCCTCTTAAAAACCTTGCAACTATTGACCGTTATACTGGGCCATCAAATATTATCCGCATCAACCAGGAAAGGATGGTGGAGCTGGAAGCTGAACTTGGAGCTCTTGACCTTAAAACAGCAGCTGAAGAAGTAAATGCCGCACTTGGCACAATAAACTGGCCCGAAGGTTACCGTTACGAACTTGGCGGTTCATCCGAAGAGCAGCAGGAGTCGTTTGGGTTTTTGATGATCGCATTTCTCGTAGCCGGGATACTCACCTATATGGTAATGGCATCACAGTTTGAAAGCCTGGTTGAACCTCTGATAATTATTGTTACAATTCCGCTGGCTCTTACAGGTGTACTGCTTATGCTCTGGATCACATCAACCCCGGTGAGCGTAACGGCTATGGTAGGATTGGTGCTGCTAACCGGTATCGTTGTGAACAACGGTATTGTAATGATTGATTATATCAAGATTTTGCAGTCGCGCGGACAAAACCGGTTTGAGGCTATAGTGAATGGAGCAAGCCGCAGGTTGCGGCCGATTTTAATGACGGCCCTCACCACTATTCTGGCAATGGTGCCGCTGGCCCTGCAGCTTGGAGCCGGAGCAGAAACCTGGAGCCCGATGGCCCGTGCTGTAATCGGAGGATTGTTTATGTCGACCCTGCTCATGCTTTTTGCGGTTCCATGTATGTACTATGTCATTAATTCGTTTGTTGAGAAAGTCGGGTTCGACGCTGTTCATAAAGAAGACCCGCTGAGTAATGAATAGAATCAGCAAGGCATTTTTATGAAAGGTTAAACCACCACGGATATGAGAAAAATTAAAATTACAGAACGAATTTTAAAGCGGCCGGTTACAGCGATTATGATGTCGCTGCTGGTAATTGGTTTTGGCGTGTTTTCCCTTTCAAACCTCAAGGTAACGCTTTATCCAAGCTTTGATATTCCTGTGATGGGCGTATCGGTAAACTATTCGAATGTTGCCCCCGACGATATGCTTCGTCTTGTAGTAGAACCTATTGAAGCGGTGGTGATGGGGGTTGAAGGAGTAGAATCCCTGGACTCGAACGTACGCAGGGGCGGAGCGTTTATGGTACTTCGCTTGCAGCCTGGTACTGATATTATGGTTACAGAACAAAAAGTTCGGGAGGCGGTTGAGCGCATTAGAAATGAACTGCCGGAAGAAGCCAGCGAGCCGGTAATTTTTCAGTTTGACCCTGATCGCGCACCCGTTATGCGTCTTAGTGTGGAATCGGATGTGCTGGGACTGGATGAACTTCGCCAGCTTTCAACGGAATTTATAGAACCCCGCTTTGAGCGGATACCCGGAGTTGCCTCGGCGGATACCCGCGGCGGACTGGACCGCAATATCTATGTGGATTTACTGCCCGAAAAGATGGCCCTTCACAATTTACTGCCCGGCCAGGTGGTGAGCGCCATTAGAAATAACAATATTCAGCAGCCGGTGGGTAGTCTCGTGGCCAACAGAATCAGTTACAGTATTCGTGCCCAGTCGATGTATGTAGACGTAGAGGAGATTGCTCAGACAATCATATCACCCAACGATGGTATGCCGATACGAGTGCGTGATGTTGCCAATGTGCGCGACGATTTTGAGGAGATTACAAATATTGTCGAGATCAATGGTAAAAACAGCGTAACCGTAGATGTACAAAAGCAGTCGGATGCCAATACGCTGGATGTTACCAGCGCCGTGCAGGCAACGATGAATGAATTTATGCCCAACCTGCCTTCGAGCGTTACTATGCAGGTGCTTAGTAACGAGGGGGAGTTTATTGAGGACTCGATCTCAAATCTTGCGCAATCGGCCCTGATAGCACTGGTGGTGGTGATCCTTATTTTGTTGATATTTATGGGTGGATGGAGAATTGCATTCGTTGTGGCTATGAGTATCCCGGTTTCGCTAACGGCTACATTTGCGGCCATGTATGCGCTGGATATTACGCTGAATATTATTTCTATAACCGGCCTGGCGCTGGCTATCGGTTTACTGGTGGATAACTCCATTGTGGTATCAGAAAGCATTGCCATACAGCTCGAAAGAGGAAAATCTAGATTTGAAGCGGCACTTTCCGGTACGAACGAAGTGGGTGGGGCACTGCTCGGATCAACACTCACAACCATCGCCGTGTTTATTCCCATTATGGGATTAACCGGATTCCAGGGAACCGTAGCAAAAGATCTGGCGCTTACCATTTCGATCTCTATTGGATTCTCTTTTATTGCCTCTATTGTATTGATTCCGGTGCTGGCATCTCTTCTCTTAAATCGTGAAGAGTTTGCGAAAAAGAGTGTAATGCTTGGAGCTATCAAATCACTCGAAAATAATTATGTAGCTGCCCTTGAATGGATTCTTAGTCGTAAATATATCGTGGGAGTTGGTGTAGTTGGAATAATTACCGGTGCATATTTTCTATTTGGAAATATTCAGAAAGAATTTTTTCCTGAAACAGATGAAGGACAGTTTGATTTGAGAATTGAACTTCCCGCGGGTACAAAACTCGCGACTACCGCCACCGAAATGCGCGACTATACAGAGCAGCTTTTGGAAGATCCAGATGTAAAAACAGTGATCAATAATATTGGACGGCGCGGATGGAGTACCATTGAGAATGGAGGAACGCTGAGCATTACACTGGTTGATGAGTACGAACGGGAAGAGACGACAACAGAAATTGCATCCAAGCTGCAGAATCTCATTAAGGATGACGAAGTAAATGTCGAAATCGCCAATCTTGGCGGCAGCGGCGGCATTCCAACCGGCCGGGGGTTCTCGGGCCGTGGCATACGAATAAGCCTTATTGGCCCCGATGTTGAGGTTTTGCAACGAATTACCCTCGAAATTGAAGATGCACTTAGCGGTGATCCCAATGTAATGTCTGTGAGCAACATGCGTTCGAGGCCGGCCCCGGAACTGGTATATGATCTCGACAGAAACCGAATTACAAGAACGGGTGTATCTTCCACAGCTATAGCATCGGAGTTGGGAACGCAGGCCAGGGGAACACGTGCAGGATTTTATCGTGATGAAGGGCGTGAAATCCCTATTCAGGTGAGAAATGTGAGGGAGCAGTTTCAAAACCGGACCGATCTGTTTAATCTTGAACTGGCGCAGGTAGAAGATCAGCGAATACCGGTAAGCGGCCTCGGTGAATTCCGGGTTGAGGAAGGGTTGAGTACCATTACCCGGCGCGATCGCGAAACCCTGCTTGACGTTATGGTTATGGTTCGCGGCGACCTTGAAGAGTACAGGGAGCGGGTAATCAGTGTTTTTGATAATGAAGTGCTTCTGCCCGACGGCTATCGTTACGAATTTACCGGCTCAATCTTTTCGCAGCAGCAGAGTGGCGGTGAAATAATCATTGCCCTGCTGATGGCTCTTATCCTCACCTACATGGTGATGGCGTCGCTATTTGAAAACTTGCGCGATCCCTTTATTGTGATGTTCTCGGTGCCGCTGGCATTTTTTGGTTCTCTTGTATTTCTCACCATTACATCCACACCGCTTAGTGTACCGGCATACATTGGCATTGTGATATTAATCGGGATTGTAGTAAATAATGGGATTGTACTGCTCGATTTTATCCATATGAACACTCGTGGCAAAGAGGATCAGATCGACTATGCCGATCAGTTTTTGCTGGCTTGTAAGCGCAGAATGCGTCCCATTTTACTTACAGCACTCACTACGATCTGTTCTATGATACCCCTGGCTCTTGAGCTTGGAGCCGGATCCGAAACGTGGAGTCCGCTTGCCCGATCGGTTATTGGCGGATTGGCATTCGCAACCATTCTAACGCTCTTTGTAGTCCCTGCCGTAGTTATCGGGATCTCTAAAAAACGACGCAAAACGATTAACAAAGCGTTGAGCAATTAGATACAGCTAAATGTGCCTGTTTTTCGGCTTGATGCGCACTGTGCCCGGGGCGGATTACATTCATGTGCCAATTCGTTACATTATTGTTGAAGCATCAGGTAATAGACAGTCATGGACAATAGCGTAAAAGAACTTGTACAACAGCCGCCGATCGCGGCCATTGCCACACCTGTGGGCGAAGGCGGAATTGCAGTTATTCGGGTATCGGGCCGGGAAGCCATCAAAAAGGTGAACAGCTGTTTCAAAGGGAAAGATCTGGAGTCTGTTGCCACGCATACGGTCCATTTTGGTAAAATCATCAAAAAAGACGGCCGGGTGGTGGATGAAGTCCTGGCTACAGTTTTTCAATCTCCGAGGTCGTACACGGGCGAAGATACCGTGGAAATTTCCTGCCACGGCGGTGTACTTGTAACCCAGGCGGTTCTTGAAACCGTACTGGCGCAAGGGGTAAAGTCTGCGGAGCCGGGAGAGTTTACGCAGCGTGCATTTCTGAATGGAAAGCTGGATCTGGACCAGGCAGAGGCTGTGGCCGACCTGATTCACGCAAAAAGTATCAAGGCGGTGGATGCGGCCCACCAGCAGCTCGAGGGAAGACTGGGAGAGCATATCAAACAGTTTCGCCAGCAGATTATCGATGCAACCGCTATGGTAGAGCTGGAGCTCGATTTTGTGGAAGAGGACGTAGAGTTTGCCAACAAAGACCAGCTGAAAAAACTTCTCTCTGAAGTGGACGGTGAAATTTCAAGACTGCTGGAGACCTACGAAACCGGGAGGCTGGTAAAAGACGGCGTAAAAACGGTGTTCATCGGCCGGCCCAATGCGGGGAAATCCACGCTGCTCAACACCCTGGTTGGCAGCGACCGCGCGATTGTTACGGAAATTGCCGGCACCACCCGCGATACGATCGATGCCGACTGGAGCTACGACGGACTGCTATTTAAACTTATCGATACAGCCGGTCTGCGCGATACGGAAGATATCATAGAGGCCGAGGGGGTGAAGAGATCCCAGAAAGCGTTCGAACAGGCCGATTTGGTTGTTTATCTGAAAGATCTTTCAAAGGCGATGGATGCCGAAGAAAGAGAAGAGATCGCCTCCTTCCAAAAACGAGCCTCCAAAACCCCCTTCCTGCTGGTCGGCAACAAACTCGACAAAAGTACACCGGACAGCCCCGAGGGGTCGGGGCAAGCACTGTCCGGTACTGAGAGCCTAAGCAATGGCGATAAACCGAATAGAACAACCGAACAACGACTCCACTACGACCTCAAAATCTCCGCACTTGAACAACAAAATATCAATGCGTTGAAAAACCTGATGAAGCAGCGTGCACTTGAAAACAAAGATTACGACACCTCCAGTCTGCTGGTAACTTCATCACGTCATCGTGATGCGCTGCAGAAGGCAAGCGAAAACGTGCAGCGGGCTATCACTGCACTCGACCAGGGTATGACCGGCGACTTTCTGTCGATTGACCTCCGTTCCGCCCTGAAAGAGCTGGGGGCCATCACCGGCGAGATTACCAATGAGCATATTTTAGACTCAATCTTTTCGCGATTTTGTATCGGAAAGTGAAGTAGTTTTTTCATTTGACCAATCTGAATTTTGGGATTCAGTAATAAAATGAAACTTCCCCAAAAAAAAAATAATTTAGAATGCCGTGTTCAAGTCACTAGTGCAACAGCACGGTATTTTAGGGTTTGTTGAATAGGTGAAAGGTAATTAAATTTTCGAATAGGTCTATTGTTGAGGTGTCGTTCAACCGTTTTAATACGTTGT
>DATGBT010000138.1:0-12233 GCA_035312505.1 Balneolaceae bacterium
GTACATCTCCTCAAACTCACTTATCTGGTTCACTTCCAGTTGATCCAGAAGACCTTCGTTATTGATTTTGAGAAGCGCAATCTGCTTATCTACAGAAAGTGGCTGGTACTCACCTTGTTTCATAATTTCAACAGTACGCTCTCCACGTTTTAACTGCCGCTGAGTTGCCGCATCAAGATCACTTCCAAATTTTGCGAAAGCTTCAAGCTCACGATACTGTGCAAGATCAAGTTTTAGCGTACCCGACAGTTTTTTCATTGATTTAACCTGAGCAGAACCACCTACACGGGAAACGGATATCCCCACATCAATGGCCGGGCGAATACCTGAATTAAACAGGTCAGTATCAAGAAATATCTGCCCATCCGTAATAGAAATTACGTTTGTAGGAATGTAAGCGGAAACGTCTCCGGCCTGAGTTTCAATAACCGGCAGGGCTGTGAGTGATCCGCCACCTTTAACCATAGGCATAAGTTCTTCAGGTATATTATTCATCTGCCTGGCTACTTTATCATTATCTATAATTTTTGCAGCTCTCTCGAGAAGACGGCTATGCAGGTAGAACACATCACCCGGATATGCCTCACGCCCCGGTGGTCTTCTCAAAAGCAGAGAAAGTTCACGGTAGGCTACGGCTTGTTTTGAAAGATCGTCGTAAATTACGAGTGCATGTCGACCTGTATCGCGGAAGTATTCTCCAATCGCCGCACCTGCAAAAGGAGCAATATAGCGCATAGGCGCAGAAGAACTAGCCGGAGCCGATACAACGATGGAATAATCAAGGGCATCATTCTCTTTAAGGGTATTTACAATAGAAGCTACCGTTGAGCCCTTTTGTCCAACCACTACATAAATACAGAATACGGGTTTATCAGAATCTTGTGTATTCTTTTGATTTATAATAGTATCGATTGCGATAGCGGTTTTCCCGGTTTGGCGATCTCCAATAATAAGTTCACGCTGACCCCGTCCGATCGGGATGAGGGCGTCAATTGGTTTAATACCGGTTTGAAGAGGTTCACCTACAGGCTGACGATAGATTACCCCGGGGGCCTTCCGCTCCAGAGGAAGCTCAATAGTGTCACCGGTGATATCACCCTTACCGTCGATTGGCCGCCCGAGTGGATCAATTACCCTGCCCAGAAGTCCGTCTCCCACCTGCAGAGATGCAATACTTTTTGTCCGTTTTACTGTATGGCCCTCTTCAACAATATTGGATGATCCAAAAAGAACGATACCAACGTTGTCTTCTTCGAGGTTAAGAACCATACCACGAACGGGATTGCCATCCCGGTCGATAGAATCCGGCAGTTCCACAAGTTCTCCGGCTTGCACTTTAGATAAGCCGTAAACTCTGGCAATACCATCACCTACTTCAAGAACCGTACCTACGTCATATACTTCAGCCTCTCCCTCAAATCCGGAAAGTTGCTTTCTTAGTATAGCCGATACTTCGTCAGGTCTGACTTGACTCATTTTATATCCTTAATTTTATTCTACTGCAGCTCCGGTAAATTTGTCCTTGAGCTGACTTAATTTATATTTAACGCTTCCGTCAATTACGGTATCATCGATGCGAACTTTTAAACCGCCAAGCAGCGATTCATCGATCGTGGTATGTAACAAAACATTTTTACCACTAACGTCCTCGAGTTTATTTATGAGAGCTTTTTCCTGCTTCTTATCCAGTTTGTAAGCCGAAGACACACTTACTTTTATGTTTCCATGATGGATATTATAGAGATCCATAAAGAACCCGGTAATATCCTCTATCAACATTTCCCTGTCTTTGTCTGATAATATTTTCAGGAGATTATTAGTTATATCCTGAACTTTATCACTAAAGATAGCTTCAATAGCTGCTCGTTTTTTGTCCTTCTTGATAACGGGGCTTCGAAGAAAGATTCTGAGATCAGGGGAAGACTTATATGTCTCCTGAATCAGAAGCATATCTTCTTTGGCCTTTTCGAGGACCTTTAATTCCAGTGCCGTTTCTAAGTAGGCATTCGCGTATCGTTTTGCAGCCTTCGATGCCATAACTAATTATTCTTGGATAGATTATTAATGTAAGACTCAACAAGCTTTTTGTTTTTATCT
Organism: Balneolaceae bacterium; assembly: GCA_035312505.1. Classification (GTDB taxonomy): domain Bacteria; phylum Bacteroidota; class Rhodothermia; order Balneolales; family Balneolaceae; genus Rhodohalobacter. The sequence continues at coordinate 2,098 of DATGBT010000138.1, forward strand.
TCATTGAGTTCAGATTTCAGAATAATTGTTGCAGACTGGACTGCGAGTTCGGCAACCTCGTTTCGCAATTCATTTAACGCCCGTTTCTTTTCCTGCTCTATCGTTGTACGTGCGTTTTCAAGAATTTTTTCGGCGTCCGACTTTGCCTTCTCAATTTTCTCAGCCCGCAGTACTTCAGCATCTTCCAAAGCTTCTTTACGAATCTTCTGAGCTCTGATTTCAGCTTCTTTTAAAGCTTTCTCATTGTCCTTCGAAATTTTTTCAGCTTTTTCCAGAGCTTTTTCGGCAGACTCGAGAGAATCTTTAATTCGCGATTCACGCTCGTTTAACGCCTCCATAATGGGGGGAACCAGGTATTTGTTCATCAAAATCAGGAATAGTATTGTGGATATTGCCACCCATATACCAAAACCTGTTTCGAATGAGAGAAGCCCGCCCCCTCCTGCTAAGAAATATTGCATGGATTATCCTTTTTTACTGGCCAATGCCAAGTGCGAGAAGAATACAAACAATAGCGCCGATAAGAGCTACACCCTCGATAAATACTGCTGTAAGAAGCATAGCACCACGGATATCACCGGCTGCTTCCGGCTGCCTTGCAATACTTTCTGTTGCACTTTTACCGATCATTCCGATGCCGATTCCTGCACCAAGTGCAATAATTCCGGCTCCAAGACCTGCTGCTAAAAAACCCATATGTTTACCTGTTTATTTATGATTTGTAGTTGTTATTAAGTTTGTACGTCTTGAGCATGAGCTACAGACGATTCGTCATGTTCGTGATGATGCTCTTCGGCCGCCATACCAATAAACACAGCGGATAAAAGAGTAAATACATAAGCTTGTATTAAAGCTACAAGAGCTTTCAGGAAATAGAGACCCGCTGTTAGTATCACCCAAAATACACCCGAGCTCGCGCCTATTACTGAACCAAACATATCGGTAAAAATAAAAATTAGACCCAAAATACTTACGATCATTATTTTGCCCGACAACATGTTTGCAAAAAGTCGAATAGCAAGTGCAAACGGCTTCGTAAAAAGGCCTAAAACTTCAACCGGCGTCAGGATGAATCGTGACCAGGCCGGCACACCGGGAAAAACAAATACGTGCTGCCAGTGATCTTTGGTACCATTAAATTGTGTGATAAAGAATGTAATCGCGGCCAGCGTTGCTGTGACTGTTAAATCGGCAGTCGCAGCTGCGGCCCATGGCAATAACCCAAAAAGATTCATAAAGGCAATTGCCATAAAAATGGTAAAGAGATACGGAACAAATTTCTTGTATTTGTCTGCCGGTATAAATTCTTTGGCAATATCATCCCGGACGAATACAAAAACGACTTCAAAGATATTTAAAAGAACTCCTTTTGGCTCTGTTTTTCGACCCACACCCGATTTGTATTTTCTGCCCGCCCAGAATGTAATTATGAACGTGAGGATGAGGCCGAACCAAACATACAGAAGATGTGAGGTTATTGACATGTCAAGAGAAACAGGAGCTCCGTCGGCACGAATTAACCCGGTTTCGGTTTGTGTAAACTCTCCTGATTCCAGCGCTTTTTTGGTGCTGCTGTAAAAATAGAGTTCACCATCCACAAGCAAAATTCTCGGAAGGTATATTTTCCCGAATGCCGTATCGAAATAATCATGGTCTGCTACCTTACCCATTACGTCAATAGAACTACCGCTACCCTCATCGGAGTTTTCGGCAGCAAACAGAGGTGGGTTGCTAATAAATAAAATCAGAGCAGCAATCGATGCCAGACGCAAAAATCGGCTTATGTCAATCCTTCCCAATGTAGATTAGTTTGTTAATTTTCGATTTAAAAAAATCACTTCATTTACAGAATGGAAAATATAAGAAATAATAAAACTAACAGTAAAGCTAAATTCGTCAATTTTTGTTGTTAGCAATACCAAAATAAAGATGGCACAAACAATTAAAAATCGAATAAAAAGGCTAAAAAAGTAAACTGTTGTGAACCTTTCTTCGCTCGTTTTCTGGTTAAACATAGATGAAAAAAGATGAATGATAACTGCACCCAAGCCAAGCAAATAACCAGAAAGCCAGGCAGCACTTTCCTCAACAGGCAACATAAAGGAGAGTACGATATTGAGGGCCGCAAAAACAATCAATGAGAACCAAAGTGCTGCCGAAAACTGATTGCGCATTCCTATTCTTCTTTGGAATTACTATTTACATCTTTTGAGAGTCGAATAAACATCCCGATCAGCAGGCTGAGCCCAACAATGATCCCTGTTAGTAACAGATAGGGTGACGAATCGAGCTTTGTGTCTGCCCAATATCCCCCCAAAATAGGTGCACTGAGCGCAACGGCTATTTCCAAGCCGAGACCTGCGTACTTAAAGTAACTTTTTTCACCCAGTTCATTCAACCACATTCAGATCAGTCTTTATCTGATTTTGCTTTTTTCGTCTCCTTTTCGAACTCAGAATCATCAGTAATATTTAACTCCTGTACTTCGGCTCCCATTCTGCAGTTCCCATTCATTTGGGCTCCTTCCTCAACTACCAAAACTTTAGTATAGATATCTCCTCCCACAATGGCAGATTTGCGTAAAGTCAGTCGATCAGAAACTTTTAATGTCCCCGTGATATTTCCTGCTATATCGGCTTCGGCAGTCGTGATATTTCCATCAATTCGGGCCGTGGATGCCACGATTATTTTACCTTTGCAGATAGCTTCACCGTCAAGCCTGCCGGATATTCTAAGATCATTTTGCGAGGTAATTGTTCCTTTAATTCTTGTTCCCTCACTAATCAGATTTAATGATGGGGTTTTAGGTGTTGTTTCGTTCACAGGAGGTTTACTTTTATTTTTGAGCATTTTATCAATTTAACGATTTACGAATTCAGGCCTATATATAATCAATCAAAGATCTATAAAAAAGAGCGGATCGCTGGGCATTCCATTCTCCCAAATTTCTATGTGCAGATGAGAACCTGAACTTAAAACACCGCTGTTCCCAATGTTGCCGAGTAAACTTCCTTTTAAGGCCACATCGCCCTGATCTTTAACAAGTGATGCTGCGTGCTTATAGACGCTCGCATAGCCACTATTATGCTGCAGAATAATTACGTAACCATAATTGATGGTCCACTCCGTATACAGAACCACTCCTTCTTCTACAGCACGAAACTGTGTTCCCTCATCAGCAGATATATCGATTCCGAAATGTCCGCGATCAGCCGAATAACCCTGAGTTAGCCTGCCTTTCATCGGAACTGCCGGATTAAAACCGCTGTTGCTGCCTATTGAAGTATTGTTCATGATTTTATACCTGCTAAGCATCTCGTAAGAGGGAATTTCAATACTCGACGCCGACATACTTTGATCTGAATAGCGCGCTGTTCCTCTGGTTCCTGATAGAACATTAAACGTCGTGTCGGGCACATTTCTGACAAAATTTTTCAGGTCATTTAGCTGAACGTCGCGGGCCCGTAGAGAATCCTGAAGGGCTGCAACTCTTTCGCTAATTTCAATTACTTCGCTGCGAAATGCAGCGTCCATCTGTTGCTGGTGAATGGTACTTAAGGGAGTTAGAAAATAAAACAGAGAGACAACCCCCAGTGAGAAAGTGACAACAATGATCATAGACCATATAACCGATGATTTTTTTACAACAAAGGTTTCTGCCCTACCCGGGTCGTTATCCTCCAGAGTAAGCAGTGTTACTATACCTTTATCGTCAGTCAGTATTCGTTTTAAAAATTCCCACATAGCTGAATGGATCAAATCCGGTTCTTTGACCGAAAATGGGTGTTATTACGAAACAGAGTAATTTGGTGCTTCTTTTGTGATATGAACAGAGTGCGGATGACTTTCTCTGTAACTAGCCGCGGAAATCTGTACAAATTCTGCACTTTTAAGGCTTTTAATGTCTTTTGCCCCAACATAACCCATTGCAGCCCGGAGCCCTCCGGTAATTTGATGTACAACCTCGCTCAGATACCCTTTATATGGAACTCTTCCTTCGATACCTTCAGGTACAAGCTTCAAATCATCTTCCACATCCTGGAAATAACGGTCTTTCGATCCTTTCGCCATGGCACTCAGGCTTCCCATACCTCGATATGATTTGTATTTCCTGGCTTCATAAATAATAGTCTCTCCCGGACTTTCATCCACACCTGCAAACATAGAGCCCATCATTACGGCATCTGCGCCACCGGCAATAGCCTTGGGAATATCACCTGTTTGCTTGATACCACCGTCCGCAATCAACCCGATGTTGTGTTTTGAGGTAAACTCCGATATTTCCATAATTGCAGATAGCTGAGGTACACCAACACCCGTAACCACGCGAGTTGTGCAAATGGACCCGGGTCCTACACCCACTTTTACAACGTCTGCACCCGCTTCTGCAAGTGCCTTTGCAGCGCCAAGCGTTGCAATATTTCCACCCACAATGTTTAAATCTTTATAAACAGACTTTATCTTGCTCACCATCTTTAAAACACCATCCGAATGCCCGTGAGCCGTGTCGACAGTAACGATATCCACGCCTGATTCCACGAGTGCATCAACACGGTCCATGGTGTCTGGAGTAACACCCACGGCTGCTCCAACCCGAAGCCTGCCCATATCGTCTTTACAGGCATTGGGAAAGTTCATTTTCTTCTCAATGTCTTTAAATGTGATCAGCCCTACAAGTACCCCGTTTTTGTTGACGATTGGAAGTTTTTCAACCTTATACTGTTGTAATATCTCTTCAGCTTCTTCCAGGCTGGTGTTCTCTTTTGCGGTAACAAGGTTTTCGCTGGTCATAATGTTTCCCAGCTTTTTGTCGACGTAATGCTCAAAACGCAGATCACGGTTTGTTACGATACCAACCAGCTTATTGTCCTTCTCAACAATGGGTATTCCGCCAATTTTATGCTTCTTCATCAGCGCGCGAGCGTCTTTAACCGTTGCATCAGCCGGTAGAGTTACAGGGTCAACAATCATACCGCTCTCACTTCTTTTTACAAGACGCACATGTTCTGCCTGATCTGTAATCGACATGTTCTTGTGCAGCATGGCAATCCCACCTTCTCTTGCGAGTGCAATTGCCATTCTATACTCCGAAACCGTATCCATGGCAGCACTGAAAATTGGTACATTCAGTTTAATGGATGGAGTAAGCTGTACGCTGGTGTCGGCATCTCTGGGTAAAATTGATGAGTGTGCCGGAACAAGAAGAACGTCATCGTAGGTTAATCCCTGGCGTGTGATGCTGGAGAAAGGTGAGGGGGTATTCATGGTTTTTTTCACTTAGTTTAACTTTGCGATAAGATAAAAAAACATCCACAACTTCTAACCCCGAAACCAAAACTAATTCTACAGTTCTTTAACCTTTAAAGAATCGATTGCCGTTTCAAGAGAACAGATCCCTTCCATGTAGCTTCGAACCCAAAAATCAACAGATTCCCTGCGTCGCTGTATGTAAGGGCAGTTTGAGGAATATCTTCCGTGTAATTCTTCAATGTATCCTTTTACATCGTCTTCTATTTCAAACTTTAACTCTGCAGGAAGCTCTTCCCAGCCGAGCTCAGCGAACATTTTTTCTGATTCTGCCTGCTGTTTTTTTGCATTTCTGAGAATAGTAAGAAGTGCGGGTGATCCTGTTTTTTTAGCCGGTTGTTTAAATGCTGCATTCATCATAGTAGATCTTTCTTTTGTTATTGTTCAAAAGTAATCTACACAGCAGTGGTGACAACTTTATGTCACCGTGTTCAGATAAATCTTAATTCAAGCAAAATAGATCAAACCGCCAATGCCAACAGCCCAGCAGTAGTAGGCGAAATAGTGAAATTTTTCTCTCTTGAGCAGCTTAATAAGGTAAGAAAGCGCAATATACCCTGAGATGAAAGAGGCAAAAAATCCGGCCGCAAGACCACCAAGAGCTATTGAATCAAGGCCAACTTCAAGAACATCCTTTATTTCCAGAATCATTGCTCCTGCCAGCACGGGTAATACCATCAAGAATGAAAAAGTAGCTGCAATATTTCGGTTGAGGCCAAAATAGAGCCCAGTTGAAATGGTTGACCCAGCACGGCTTATTCCAGGAATGACAGCGAGGGACTGCGCTATACCCATCAATATAGCGCGCCAGCCGTTCATCTCCTTATCCGGATTCTTCACGAAGCGTGTTGAAAACAGCAAAACTCCCGTAACAATTAACATCAGCGAAACGAAAAATGGATTAAGAAACAGCTTCTCGATAGGATCTTTCAAAGTAAACCCTACAATCATAGCCGGTATCATACTGATCAAAATAAAAAATACAAGAAGTGTATTTGGGTCTGATTTATATCGGCCTGCTTTTAATCCTTTCGGGCTAATAGAATGAAAAAAGTCTGATATGATTTCAGCAATCATCTTTCGGTAATACACAACAATACTGCAAAATGAGCCAAAATGGACCACAATTTCGAAGGTTATACCCGGCTGCAGATTTTTACCGATTAATGCCCTTGCAAGCGCAAGATGTCCGGAGCTGCTGACAGGTAAAAACTCCGTTATACCCTGTAGAATACCCAGTAATATTGACTGTATTAAATCCATTTATAGAAAGTGTGATAGTTCTGTAAGTCGCTTAGTGGTTTTACAAAGACAGAATGGGTTAAATCATACCGCCACGAATATTGAAATTACTTAAAAAGGCCGTTTTCAAAGGCCAACACGCTCAAATATTTCATCAACCCGGCGGGTATGGTGTGAAAGGTCAAACGCCTCCTCAATCTCTTTATCAGATAAATTTTCGAGAATTACGCTGTCTTTTTCTACATAGCTTCTGAATGGTTGTTTTTCTTCCCAGGCTTTCATCGCCAGGGGCTGAACCGTATCGTAGGCGAGTTCCCTTGACAGGCCTTTTTCGATCAGCATTAACAGAAGCCGTTGCGAAAAAACAAGACCGTGTGTTTTAGCCATATTTTCTTTCATGTTCTCGGGATAAACCATCAGTTTTTCTATAACACCGGAGAAGCGATGGAGCATATAATCCAGCAGAATTGTGGCATCCGGAAGAATGATTCGCTCAACGGATGAATGGGAAATATCACGTTCGTGCCAAAGAGGAACATTTTCGTATGAAGAGATCATATATCCACGTAACACACGGGCACACCCAGTTATATTTTCAGAACTTATAGGATTCCGTTTATGCGGCATAGCTGATGATCCCTTTTGGCCTTTCCTGAAAAATTCTTCTGCTTCCCTCAATTCTGTACGCTGCAAATGGCGAACTTCCACGGCGATTTTTTCGAGGGTGGCACCAATAATTGCAATTGTTGCCATGTAATAAGCGTGGCGGTCACGCTGTAGGGTTTGCGTGGATATAGGTGCAGCCTGAATTCCCAAAATTTCACACGTCTCTTTTTCAACTTCCGGAGGAATATGGGCAAATGTTCCAACTGCGCCAGACAGTTTGCCAAACTCAACGTCGGCGGCGGCCCTTTCAAAACGCTCTTCATTTCTCTTCATTTCGGCATACCAGAGAGCGCATTTCAATCCGAATGTAGTGGGTTCGGCATGTACGCCGTGCGTTCTTCCCATCATCACGGTAAACTTATGCTCCTTTGCTTTGTCGGCCAATGCCTTTAAAAAACGGGCGATTCCATTTTTGAGCAGATCATTCGCCTGTTTCAGGCGATATCCGTTGGCGGTATCAACAACATCGGTGGATGTAAGACCGTAATGAACCCATTTTTTCTCCTTCCCGAGACTTTCAGAAACAGATCGCGTAAATGCCACCACATCGTGTCGTGTCTGCTTTTCAATCTCCTTAATCCGATCGATATCAAACGTTGCGTTTTCGTAAAGTTTGTCTACGTCTTCTGCCGGAATTTTCCCAATGCTGCTCCATGCCCTGCATGCTGCCAGTTCCACTTCGAGCCAGGCCCTGAACTGATTGTCTTCCGACCAAATGTTTGACATCTCTTCCCGGGAATATCTTTCAATCATTGTGTTTTTTTGTCAATTTATTTACCGTTCTATATAATTTTCCTGAAGCGATTCCGTCAGACTCCCACTACTGCACGGGTATCTTAATCAGTGTCCCTGCAGGTATTACATCACCCAGGTTAACCTGATTTAATATTGCCACCTCTTCTTCATCAATATCCATCGGAAGATCATCCGGGAGCAGCCGGCTAAAAACTTCTTCGCCGGATGTTCTTGTAACCCGAATTGTAACCGGATCAATATTCAGAATTGACTGATCTGTAAGCCTGTCAAAATTCGTTGCCGTATCTTTGAAAATCGGAAGATATTCAGAAAAATCACTCTCTGCAGAATAACTAAGAAACGTGTAGACCGTGCCTTGGTATTCTACTGCATACAAATGAACCCCCAGCGTCTGAGATTCCTGCTGAACCGTAAAGTCTGCTTCATAGGCATCGTAGCGCCCGCTGCTCTGAGTGCTTCGCTGGCTATCCGTTTCGATTTCGTTATTTGACAAAAAATTCTGAACAGATTCCCTGGCTGTTTCTGCTTCACCATCAATTCTAAATATAGACACACCTTTCTCTTCAGGACTTACCATTACCACCTGAGAAGGTTGGTTTATAAGATTCCATCCCGAAGGAACAGGAAATTGAAATTCCATATTTGGGTGGAAAAACCTGCCGTCTCTTTCAAACCCATCTCTTGGATTTTCTCCAAACACCATCCCATCAAGAAGCTGCATATATTCCTCTTTATTCAAAATGGATTGCTCGTACCCTTTTTGTCGCCATTCTTCGGCCTTTTCTGGAATTGTTTCTTCTCTTTCGCCGGGATCGGGATGAGAAGACAGCAAATTTGGAACACCGCCTCCCGATTTTTCAGAAAGTCGTTTCAGGCTTGTAAAGAAATCAGCACCCTCAGCTGCATCATAACCCGTCATTGCCGCATATTCTACTCCCAGCCGGTCAGACTCCCGCTCATGATCCCTGCTGTAGCTTAAAAATATTAGTTGAGCTGCCTGACCACTCAGGTTTAGGATACTTTCACCGGATACACCAAGAAATTCCTGGCCAATAATGGCACCGCCAACAACAACAGCCTGCCCAATTGCCTGCTGAAGACCTCTTTGGGAGGCGTGTCTTGCAGCTACGTGTCCAATTTCGTGGCCAATAACCACCGCCAGCTGAGCCTCATTATTCAAATGTGCCATCAATCCGCGGGTTACGTACACAAAACCTCCGGGGAGGGCGAACGCATTCACAACAGGGCTGTCTAGGACCCGGAAAGTAAATTCGGTGTTTCTAAATTTTTCGGGTGTATCTTCTCTTCGCATGTGGCTGTTTTCTAAAATAACAGCACTAATCTCTGAGAAGTACTCACTTACTTCAGGGTCGTCGTATAAACCAAATTGTGAGACTATTTCGCTGTCTACATCTTTTCCAAGCTCCACTTCCTGCTGCCAGGAATATGCATACGCTCGTTTCGTACCCGTTACAGGGCTTTCCTGAACGACGCAGGATGAGGTGAAGAAGAATAGTAAAAACGCGGTCGGTAAAATTGTTCTGAGGCGCATAGCAGTAATTTTATATTTATGATAAAAGGTAAGAGATCAATGGCTCTTTTTCGACGACTCTTTTAAACTTAAAATAGAATAACGTCTTCGTTTGTGTTCTTACTATATACCTTGTCAATATGATTATAAACTGCCAGCATTGATAGTGAATCCAGCTTGCAGTAATCTTCGAGAAGCAAAGGAACCGATATCGACTCATCCTTCGACAGCAGTCCGTTCTTATCCGAAATCCATGCGTGCATGGCTGCTGATCCATCCATAATTGTTGATTCGCCATTTTGTATAGCCTTGTAAGGATCAATATTCGATTCATTACCCGTACCTACTGCTGAAAACAGGTTCCCGGCTACTGAAAGATCATCCATTTTCTGTTCGGTCTTTAAAACCGACAGCAGAACATCCTTAATACCCAGCGACCCTTCCTGTTCACTATTGTAATAGTAGTCTCTCACCAATTCACTGAGATCAAAAAACCGATTTTGATCACGTTGGCCATTTCCTTTCTTCAGGCGGTTTAAAATATCAATTTGAGACGAGTAGAGCATTGAATTTTTGTTAAATGCGGCCAATAAACGGTTCAGAGCCTGTTTCTCGAACGGCGAAAAATGAATGA
>DATGBT010000139.1:0-3161 GCA_035312505.1 Balneolaceae bacterium
TAAAAATTCCGAGAATTCTTGAAAACGTGTTGAGATTATGCTTTACCAGTACCGAAAGTGTGTGACGCGAGTCTTTTCGTACGTTGATGCTTTCCATTCCTATCCGTAATTCATCATATAAGATTTCTGATTGAGGGCAGAGATCAGCACTCCTCGTCTGATTCTACCATTTCATTTAAAGCTGCACCTGATGGGACCATGGGATAGCAGTTCTCTTCGGCAACAACCCTGAAGTCCATCAATACCGGTCCGTCATCTATCGCCATGGCTTTTTTGAGGGCTTCTTCCATTTCGGCAGGCGTTTCGGCACGTAATCCTGTGGCGCCGTAACATTCCGCCATTTTTACGAAATCGGGATTGTTGGATCCGAATACAGATGAGCTGTATCTCTTGTTGTAAAAGAGCTGCTGCCACTGCCGAACCATCCCGAGACAGTTGTTATTCATAATCACAATCTTCACAGGGATCTTGTACTCCACAGCAGTGGCCAGCTCGTACGATGACATCTGAAAGCCTCCGTCACCTGTAATACAAATGACGTCGCGGTCGGGTTTAGCAAGTTTCGCCCCAATGGCTGCCGGAAATCCATATCCCATGGTTCCAAGACCACCGGAGGAGATCCACGAACGCGGGTGGTTATATTGATAGTGCTGAGCGGCCCACATCTGGTGCTGCCCCACATCAGTCACAACAATGGCATTCCCCTCAGTAATTTCAGAAATCATCTGAACCATTCGCTGCGGATATATTTCAGTTTCAGACTGGGGCACTTTTAAAGGATGTTCTTTTTGCCAGTCATGAATGGTATCCCACCAATCAGATATTTCAGGGGGGGTTGCTTTTTCATGAATACCCGGCAATACATGTTTCACGTCCCCTACAATCGGAACTTCCACTTCTACATTTTTTCCGATACAGGATGGATCGATATCGATATGAATTTTACGGGAGTTGGGAGAAAATCCGTCAAGCCGTCCGGTTACCCGATCGTCGAAGCGCGCTCCAACGGCGAGAAGTACATCGCACTCGGTCATCGCCATGTTGGCATACCACGTACCGTGCATACCCAACATTCCAAGTGACTGTGGTTTGCTTTCGGGGAAGCCGCCCAGTCCCATAAGCGTAGTAGTTACGGGAATATTCATCTCTTCAGCAAAAGCCGTCAATTCTTCCCAGGCTTTTCCGGAAATAACGCCTCCTCCGGCATAGATCAATGGTTTTTTTGCGTTACTGAGCATTTCGGCTGCCTTTGTAATCTGAGGCTGGTGTCCGTGAAGAGTGGGTTTGAAACTCGGGATTTCCACTTTTTTCAATCCTGAAAAATGCCCCTTGGTATTGAGCATATCTTTGGGGAGATCAACCAAAACGGGCCCCGGTCTGCCGTTTGTGGCAATGTGAAAAGCTTCTCGAAGTACGCTCTCCAGTTCATTTACATCGCGTACTAAATAATTTTGTTTTGTGATAGGCCGGGTAATTCCAACTATATCTGCTTCCTGAAAGGCATCGTTTCCAATCACACCTGTTGGTACCTGACCTGTGAGTACGACAAGTGGGATGGAGTCCATCATAGCCGTTGCGATCCCTGTAACGGTGTTGGTTCCGCCCGGGCCTGATGTTGCCAAAACAACACCGGGCTTGCCGGTGGCCCTGGCATAGCCGTCTGCAGCGTGCGAGCCGGCCTGTTCATGTCGAATGAGGATATGGTTAAGATCATGGTTGTCAAAAAGGGCATCATACACCGGCAGCACTGCACCTCCAGGGTACCCGAAAATGGTATCCACGTCGAGATCGGCAAGAGTTTTTATCAGGATTTCGGCACCATTGTAGCTTTGCGCATGAGTATCCGGAGCCGGATTTTTTATGGCGTGCAAAGACGGTGTGGAGCCAAGATTTTTTGCAGTAGAAGCAGATTTATTTGATTTCATATTTCCTCATGGGTGGTTTTTCCCCACCGGAGGTCAAAATTAAATCAGCAAAAATGATTTGGTTCTAACCCCCGGCAGCTTATTTAGCTAATAATTAGGTTTAGAATTAGAATTCCGGAAATTAGAATAGATAGAATAATCAGAAGGTCAGATAAACTGATTAAATTCAAAGCAATCATTGAATGAAATGTAGCTGAAATGGAGAGTAAAGAAGAGATCACAAAAAGAAGTGCAAAAACGCCGTTGTCGCTGATAGCCTTAGTTTTGGCTGGTGCGGAATGGGATACGCCGCGAGCGCTTAAAAATGTATGTGTGTTTGCGGTAGACAATTTGTAATCTGTTGTTCAATAATCGCTTGCAAAAAACATAGATATAGATAGATCTTGTGTCAAGAACTATTTGAAATATTTTTATGAGGCATATTGACATTGAAAACCATTTTTGTTAAAAGCGCTTCCAATTTTCTATAAATCTATATATAAGAAGTTAAAATACAGTAGTTTAAATAAATATTAAAAAGGCATGAATAAACTCAACAAATACAGCTCACGATTAACTGAAAATCAGGCCCAGGTAGGGTCAAAGGCGATGCTCTATGCCGCGGGGCTGAGCGAGGATGACATGAAAAAGGCCCAGGTGGGGATCGCAAGTACCGGCTGGGATGGCAATCCATGCAATATGCATCTGAACGATTTAGCAGCCGTCATCAAAAAAAATGTATGGGAAAATGACCTGGTTGGGTTTGTATTTCACTCCATTGGTGTGAGTGATGGAATTTCGATGGGAACACAGGGTATGAAATTCTCTCTGCCATCGCGCGATATTATTGCCGATTCGATTGAAGTGGTAATGAGTGCCCAATGGTATGATGCCAATATTTCTGTTGTTGGTTGCGACAAAAATATGCCGGGTTCAGTGATGGCGATGGCCCGTCTGAATCGTCCCTCTATTATGGTGTACGGAGGCACGATTCGACCGGGAAACTTAAACGGACAAAAACTTGATATTGTATCGGCATTTGAATCGTATGGGCAGTATCTGTCGAAAGAGATTGATGAGGACGAGATGAACCAGGTGCTGAAGCATGCCTGTCCAGGTGCAGGAGCCTGTGGCGGTATGTATACAGCAAATACAATGGCATCGGCTATAGAAACGCTGGGAATGAGTCTTCCATACAGTTCGTCGATTCCCGCAACCCATCAGGAAAAAATTAATGAGTGCAAAAAAGCAGGTGCA
>DATGBT010000140.1:0-3787 GCA_035312505.1 Balneolaceae bacterium
GTCCGTCAACCGACGGATATGAATCCAACGCTCTTGTCTGTTCATCCCTTCGGGAAACCAGCTGAGCTACCACGACATCTATTCAATAATAAAAAGTAGTATCGATTTTCTTACAGACACCAAAGATAAAGGTTTTATATAAAATTGTGAACCTTTTGCTGAACTTTTTTCAGCCTCTTATCTCATTCATGGATTTTATATCTTTAACACAATAGAACTTTAAACTAATAAGAAATTCGTCCTACTGTATGGCAAAGCACATTACGAACAGAGATCAGGATTATTCGCAATGGTATTTAGATATTGTAAAAGAGGCAAAGCTTGCAGACCACTCCCCCGTTCGTGGTTGTATGGTTATTCGCCCCAATGGTTTCGCTCTCTGGGAAAATATGAAAGCAGCCCTTGATTCGATGTTTAAGGATACCGGACACGAAAATGCTTACTTCCCGCTCTTTATCCCTAAATCATTTCTGTCAAAAGAGGCGCAACACGTTGAGGGTTTCGCTAAAGAGTGCGCAGTGGTAACTCACAGCCGTTTAAAAAGTGTAGATGGTGGTGTAGAGGTTGATCCTGAGTCACGGCTAGATGAAGAGCTGATTGTACGCCCTACATCAGAAACCATTATCTGGGATTCGTACCGCAACTGGATTCAGTCTTACAGAGATTTACCCATTCTTATTAATCAGTGGGCAAACGTTGTGCGCTGGGAAATGAGAACAAGACTCTTTCTGCGAACAATGGAATTTTTATGGCAGGAAGGTCATACCGCTCACGCGTCAGAAAAAGAGGCCGTTGAAGAAACGCTGCAAATGCTTAATGTTTACAAAACCTTTGCAGAAGAGTACATGGCTATGCCGGTAATTACCGGGGTAAAAACGGCTTCCGAACGATTTGCCGGTGCTGTTGATACCTACTGTATTGAAGCCCTTATGCAGGACGGAAAAGCTCTGCAGGCGGGCACATCTCATTTTCTGGGTCAGAATTTCGCGAAAGCGTTTGATGTAAAGTTTCAGGACAAAGATGGTGAACATAAGTTTGTGTGGGCTACCAGCTGGGGTGTATCAACCCGGTTAATTGGCGGACTGATTATGACCCACTCTGATGATCACGGATTGGTCTTACCGCCCAAACTCGCTCCTACTCAGGTCATTATCGTACCTATTTATCGGAATGACGAACAGAGAGCTGAAGTACTCGGGTACGCAGATCCGCTTATTGATGAGCTGAAACAACTCGGTGTGAGAGTGAAAATTGACGCTGATGATAATACAAAACCCGGATTTAAATTTGCACAATACGAAGCCGAAGGTATTCCACTCCGCATTGGAGTTGGTCCCCGTGATGTGAAAAATGGAAACCTTGAACTTGCCAGACGGGATACTCTCGAAAAAAATATAGTTCCAAGGGATGGGGCGGCTGAACACGTATCAGGGCTTCTCAAAACCATTCAAAATGATCTGTTTGAAGCCGCTAAAAAACGCAGAGATGAACGGACTACTTTCGTCAACGATTACGAAACGTTTAAAAAGGAGATCGAAAACGGTGGATTTATATATGCCCACTGGGATGGAACAGACGAGACTGAATCAAAAATAAAAGAAGAAACTAAGGCTACCATTCGATGCATTCCTCTTGATGATGATAAAACTGAAAGCGGGGAATGTATGGTAACGGGCAAACCATCCGAAAGCAGGGTTCTGTTTGCAAAAGCCTACTGACAAATCAGCTATAATGAATATTACCAGAACAGATAACATGCTTTTTTCTTCCGAGGAAAGCCGTCAAATCGACTCCAGTACAATTGAAAATTTTGGATTTGACAGCTTTACCCTGATGGAAACAGCGGCGCTGGGAGCTTCTCAAATCATACAAAAGAAGCACGGCAACCACCAGAAAGGGTTGTATATCTGTGGTAAAGGGAATAATGCAGGCGATGCCCTGGCTACAGCACGCCACCTCTCAAACCGTTTTGAACACAAGGTCGATCTCTACTTTCCACTTGGAAAAGACGGACTATCTGATGATACCCTCAAAAATTACACTCTTCTTTCCGAGCTTAAAACACATGGGCGTGCCATTAACAGGCTTCAAGATACCGATATTCCGCAATTTCACGCGTACGATTACATCGTCGATGGGCTATTTGGCACGGGGATAAGCAGGGACATAGAGGGAACCCTGTTTGACATGATTGAGGCCCTGAATGAGTCGGAAACCGCGGTATACTCTATGGACATTCCATCCGGTTTATCGGGTGATACGGGCAAAGTGATGGGTATATGCGTGAAAGCAACATCAACAATCACGTTTGGAACCAGGAAAAAGGGGTTGTACCTCGAAAGTGCCTCCGCGTATACCGGTAAAGTTTACTTCATCCCGTTGCAATTTCCTTTGCACTTTTTGAAAAGTTCTACCTTTTTGTTGAACAAAGAACTATATGAATCGATCCCTGCAAAACACCGGGTTGCCAGGCATAAATATGACCAGGGTGTAGTTCACGTTCTTGCAGGTTCTGAAGGTTTAACAGGAGCCGCCATTACAGCATGCAAAAGTGCATGGAAAAACGGGGCCGGAGCTGTGTTTTTATACGCTCCCAAAAAAATTCTCCCTGTCTATGAGGCTACGCTGCCAGAAATTATCAAAGTACCCCTGGGTGATGACAGCGACGCTTACTTAAAAACAGCCCACGCAGAGAAAATCCTTTCACAGATTAATGACAAGCCCGGAATACTTTTAGCGGGTCCGGGCGTGGGAACATTAAAAGAAACTCAAACATGCCTTAAAACAGTATTCCAAAACTACAGGGGAAAGGCTATCATTGACGCAGACGCACATTCATTGTGGGACGAATTAAAAATCCTGGCTGAGGAGGAACAAAACGAGTGGATGTTTACTCCACATATCGGTGAAGCCAAGGCATATATGGATGCTCATTTTTCTGATGATCTGAGTCGACTGGAGTGGGCTGCTGAAATCAGCAAAGAACATAACTGTTCAATAATCATGAAAGGAAACCCCGCTTTTTTAACAATTCATAGCGGACTAAAATTTGTAACCGAATATAGTACGCATATGTTTTCCAAAGCAGGATTTGGTGACCAACTTGCAGGAGCTGTTGCAGCACAGACTGTAATTAGGAATGATGGCACAGAAGCTGCCATTTTTACCCTTTACAACTCTTATCTGGGCTTTACAAAAAGAAATAAAAACAGCGCCTTTACACCCGAATCACTTTTATGATCGAAGCATATTACAACTGGCTGATAGAACAGAAGGCTCTTATCCTCACTTCGTTTATTGCCACCACAATTGGGATAATCGTACTTACATTAATGCCACCTGAAAATCTGGGGTCTTCGAAATTATTTCAATACGATAAACTCGGCCACTTTTTTATTTTCTTCATCTGGACATTTCTGTTCGCCCTCTCAGTTGCAACATTCAAAAACAGGAAAACTCCCCTTTTCATTATCTTTTTGGCAGGTTCTTTTTTTGGCTTTTCCATTGAGATCCTCCAACATCTGACCCCATTTGGACGCTCTGCTAATTTTATTGATGCAGTTGCAGACATTGCGGGCAGTCTTGCTGCCGTTTTACTACTGAGGTACCTGCAGTACCAAACAAAAGGAAGATAAATCGATAGCTCAGATTCTTTTATACAATTAAGCGTTTTTTTACGTTGGATAATTAGTTCTAAAAAAGGTATACTTCACAACGTATTCACAATAAGCTAAATCAATACTCCATGATTGAACGTAAAAAACCCGATGCGGATTTAAGAAATTAT
>DATGBT010000141.1:0-16139 GCA_035312505.1 Balneolaceae bacterium
CAGCTGTCGTTTTGGAGCGTTATGAAAATCATAATCATAACCTGGTACTACATTTCTGAATCGAATGGATGTAGCCTCCATATTTTCGGACAAGAAGCCAATCTCTCCACGGTTCTCCAGCGAGAAATTTATATCCTCAAAATGGCTCTCCCCTTTACTGTCTGAGTAGATGCGGGTTATGCGAAACTCATCCATATTGGAACTCATTGTAGTTCAGCCTCTTTCTGAGCCCCAAGCTCCTCCCGTACCGATGGTGCAACTTTTGTTGCAAAAAGCTCAATCGACTTCAGTAGCTTATCCTGCGGTACACTGCCAACGCTCATCTGCAACAAAAACCGTTGATGGCCAAATATTTTATGCTGATACAGAATTTTTTCGATTACATCATCTGGCGTTCCAACCACATTTGCCCCATGCAGTGTACAGGAAGCCTCAAACTGGGATCGGGTAAGCGGAGGCCATCCTCGTTCCCTTCCAATTCTGTCCATGGTTTCCTTAAAAGCGGGAAATGCTATATCAATGGCCTCTTCACGGGTATCTGCAATAAATCCGTGCGAATTAATACTCACTCCCGGAAATTTATGGCCTGCTTCCGTTGCACCTCGTTTCAGGTACTCAACCATGGGTTTAAACTGCGCCGGCTGGCCGCCGATAATGGCAATGGCCATGGGTATCCCCAGCAAACCGGCCCGATAGGCTGAAGTGGGTGTTCCACCAACAGCCCGCCAAATGGGTATTTTTTTCTGGTAAGGTCTGGGGTACACTCCCCTGTTTTCGATTGCAGGCCGGTAATTCCCCTTCCAGTTTACAATTTCCTGTTCTCTTAGCTGCAGCAGCAGCTCCAATTTCTCCTCAAACAGTTCTTCATAATTATTCAGCTCATATCCAAATAGGGGAAATGATTCTATAAATGAGCCCCTGCCCGCAATTATTTCGGCTCTTCCCTTCGATATAAGATCGAGCGTTGAGAATTGCTGAAATACCCGAACCGGATCTTCCGATCCCAGCACCGTAACCGCGCTGGAGAGTTTAATATTTTTCGTCACAGAGGCAGCAGCAGCCAGCAGTACGGGTGGTGCCGACGATACATATTCTTCTCTGTGATGCTCACCAATGGCATATACGTCAAGCCCCGTTCTATCGGCTAGCTCAATCTCTTCGAGCAGATGTTCTACCCGTTCTGATGGTGAACGCCGCCCATCCAGTTGCGGATGTTCAGTATTTTCGACAAATGTGTATATTCCGAATTCCATATCAATAAATTTTTTGTTTAATATTAAACAATATTCCGGACAATTTCACTTTCTGATTCTTCAAACGTATCATTATCCGGACATCACTCAATTTTGAACACTATGAACACGTTACATAAACAACTGGTATCTGCTCTCGTGCTTTTATTGATATTTACAATCGTTAGTTGTAACCGGGCAGAGCAAATCGATGTAAGTACAGATTTAAACCAAGAGCAGGCTGAACCGATATTTGATGAAAAGTTGGCTTCTGAACTTGGCGCAGACAATTACGGGATGAAGCAGTATGTAATAGCCTTTTTGAAAGCGGGTCCAAACAGGGATATGGACGAAGATGAAGCTATAAAGATCCAGCGCGCACACCTCGATAACATACGAAGAATGGCAGAAAGTGGTGATCTGGTTCTTGCAGGGCCTTTTATGGATGATGGAGAAATCCGCGGAATATATCTTTTTAATGTTTCCACGATAGAGGAGGCAAGATCACTTACTGAAACTGACCCTGCAATTGAAGCAGGGCGCCTGCAGATGGAGCTACATCCGTGGTATGGCTCTGCCGCGCTTCTAAAAGTAAATGAAATTCATGCATCCATCAGTAAAGAAAGTCCGTGATCTCAGCTGATTTTTTTATCTTGTACAGAATCCGATTAACATAAACAGATAGGTGATGGACAATAAACCTGAAGTGGGACTGGTAATGGGCAGCGACAGTGACTGGCCCACGATGAAAGAAGCTGCCGACATCCTTGATGAATTTGAAATTCCTTATGAGAAGAAAGTCGTTTCAGCACACCGAACTCCCGAAATGATGGCTGATTATGGAAAAACAGCAAGAGATCGGGGTTTAAAAATTATTATCGCCGGTGCCGGAGGCGCAGCACATCTTCCCGGAATGCTCGCCGCATATACAACGCTTCCCGTAATCGGGGTTCCTGTAAAAACATCAGCACTTGGCGGTGTAGACAGTCTATACTCAATTGTGCAGATGCCAAATGGTGTACCCGTTGCAACGGTAGCCATTGGCAAAGCTAAAAACGCCGGTCTGCTTGCTATACGGATTCTGGGTATTACAAACGGCAAAATCGCCGGTTCTCTGGAGTCCTTTCATAAAAAAATGGCGAAGGAGTCCGTTAAAAAAACCGAAAATCTTAGCTAAACAGTAACGTACAAAAACCGATTGCTTTCGTTTTCAGGTTTACTGTGTATTGCCCAATGAACCTCGGTTAAATCCTTTTATTTTATTATGGATGAAAAACAAGCCAGAAGGAATAAAATTATCAATATCAGTCTTATTCTTTTGCTAATTGCATTTATCACCTTTCGGCTTGCAACAGCGTGCAGTGTACTTGAATAATATTTATCCTTTCTCTGATAAATTCTTGTTGTATTCGATCACTTTTTCGTAGGCAATTAATACAGCTGCTGACGTTTCGGCATCGATATTTCTCGATACATCTTTCACTGCGCGGGTTGCATTGCTGGGGGAAAACGGCATTTTCACCTCTTTAAGTGCGGGAATATCCCCTCCTGTATCTCCGATGTAGGCAATTTCGCTAAGCGCAACATCCTGCGACTCTCCAAGAAGTTTCATTCCCTGAAGCTTATTGTTTCCGGGCATTAAAATATTTACTGAAATGTCTGTCGTGTGCATCTCAAGGAGTGGGAAATCGGCTTCGATTTTTTTCTGAACCAATGGAATAATCGATTCTATCACCTCTTTTTCGGGAGCCACAATACCGGCATCCATCATTTTAGAAAATTCAATATTTGCCGTGGGATAGTCCGGTAATACATGGGTTCGAATCCATGCCTTCATGGCAAATATGGGCTCCAGATCATCCTGTAAACTGTTTAGAGCCGTCTCCACTCGATTGCCGTTCCAGTGGTAGAGACCTGCACTTTCGAAAACAAATGGGAGCCGAACATCAAGCCACTGCGCCACGGCTTCGGCGTAGGGGTATGGACGGCCTGTACAAATAGTAAGAGGTGGAATAAAGTCCGAAGTTCTGCTCTCAATGTTGAGTGAACGAATTTTCTCGATATTTTTCCAGTCGGGTGTTTTAAATGGATAGGATATACAACCATCCAGGTCGGTGACAAATAGCTTTATCATTTTTTATAGAAGATCTTTTATGAATTATTTGAGATCAGTTTAGATCGCTTTAGAAATGTAGGCTCAAACTGAGGGAAGAAAAGAGCCAATAGAAACAGAATAAGCCCCGGGATAAGCAGCACCTGGTACTGATCTTTGTAATCGGCAAATTCCTGGCTCGAGAACTCACCCCGCTCAAGCTCATCTAAACGTGAGAAAAATGCTTCAATATTATCACTACCGGATGATATTTCGTAGTACTCTCCCCCTCCTTCTCCGGCTATTTCTCTCATCGTATCTGAACCAAGTCTGCTAGTGATGGTTTCTCCCGATGAATCCCTGTGATACCCAATCAAAGCGCCGGAATCATTAAATACGGGTACAGGGCCGCCCGCGCTGGTGCCCACACCAATTGAAAACACAGTTACATTCGATTCCTGCAACTCCTGCATCGCAGAGCCAAAATTACCGCTGTGATTTTCTCCATCAGCAACAAAAAGAAGTACATTTGCAGCATTATTATTTTGATCATCAATGGAGTCGAAAGCGTCCTTTGCAGTGAGCATTGCCGCACTAAAGTTTGTGCCGCTTGATGGCATCTGTTCTGTATTTGAAATATCAAGAAGCATCCGAAATGCGGAGTAATCCGTGGTTAAAGGAACCTGCAAGAAAGCTTCATCGGTAAAAACAAGCAGCCCTAATCTGTCACCCTGCAGGCGATTCACCAATCGATTAATTTCAAATTTTGCTTTTTCGAGCCGGCTCGGATTTACATCTTGTGTATTCATACTTCTTGAAAGGTCGAGAGCTATCATCATATTCACACCTACTCTCTGCACTTCCCGTACCTCCGTCCCGATTTTAGGGCCGGCAAGCGCAATAATGAACAGTAGCATAGCCGCCAGCATGGAAAATAGTCTTATTTTATCACCAGTTATCCAAAAGTTGCGCCGAAGCTGGTGAACAAGCCTCTCACTAAAGTACCGGCTTAATTTTTTTTTCTGAGACGTTACATACCAATAGTACATTCCCGCGAATGCAGGCAGTAAAAGCAGAAGCCACAAAAATATGCTGTTATTCCAAATCATACGTTCACTATCAAATTCGTATCAAAGATAAGAATCATTCTTCTTAATACGAGATCAACTTTTTTCTTATTATAAACGATCAACTTGAACATAAATGGTTTATTGAAAAAAAGATGTCGCTGTTTCGTTCTGATATAACCCGGTTTTTGGTAAAAGTTTTTGCCATTTACGTGGTATGGTATCTTGTTTATGAACTTTGGGTACTCCCAAATGGATTCATTGATGAACCTCTCTCCCGAAATATCGCATCGGTGAGTGCCGGAATTCTCTCCTTTTTTGGTGAAGATATATTTCTCTATGGCCGTGTGGTCGGTATAACGGGAGCTGCCGGTGTCGAAATTGTGGATGGCTGTAATGGTATTGCCGCTATTGGCCTGTTCCTTGGCTTTATTTATGCCTATCCGGGCGCATGGATGCCTCGTATCTATTTTTCCATCTTTGGAATTGTAATCATCTATCTGGTCAATGTGGCCCGAATCGTTACTCTCTGCCTCATTCAGATATACTATCCTTCCGCTTTTGATTTTACGCACGACTACTCAACTACGGCTATCTTCTATATCATCATCTTTATTTTATGGATGATATGGGTGAATTACGGTGATTCTTTCGAAAAGCCCGCTGGCAAAAAGCCCGAGCCCGCTGCTGCATGATCATCAGGCGCTTTTTTCTGACTGGTAGATTTCCTACTGCTTTTTGATACCGTCGAACACCGATTTTGGCATGTTTTCCTCGAATGGTGCAATCAAAAACAGCCAGAATACTCCTGAAATCATCAATAATACTGAAAAGGCGGTCATCGTTTCGCGAATGGTAAGGATATCAAATTCAAGGATGAGCGCCGCCACTGTAACAGAAACCGACTGAGAAAGTGTAAACAGAAGCCATTCCGTGCTAAAGACGCGACCCCTGTAAATATCGGGAGCCCTTCGCTGAAGTAAAACCGTGCTGAATACCCAGTTTGAGCCAGATGCCATGTGAGCTATCATCACAAACAGGCTCATTACAATCAGAGAGTCTGTTTGACTGACAACAGCATACATCAGTCCGCAAAAAACCATAAAAATACCGATGCTTCGCACCCATCCATTTTCACTTTTAAAAACGCGGCGGCCAACTACAGGACCCAGTCCGGTTCCAACTCCGCGGGCTCCATATAAGATTCCAAGGCCAATACTTCCCATCATCAGTACATCCTCAGCCACTATAATCAGCATATATACAAGGGCTCCAATGCACATCGTAAATGTTCCCTTGGCAAGTGCAGGCCTCAGTACATTCTTGTTGTTAATCAGAAACCGAAAGCCGTCTACAATTCCAGCGAGCGGCTTATCTTTCTTACCTGCTGCGTTATCAGCCATTTTCTCCTGAGGAATCACTGCCCTGTAGATAAAGTAGGCCGAGAGCACATAGCTAATCCCGTTAATCAGAAAAACAAGCGTGGTTCCAAGATATGCGGTAGCAAATCCCCCGATAGCCATTCCCGTTGTGAAAATGATGCTCCACGAAGCTGCCGATAAGATATTGGCGATCACCAGTTCCTGTGGTGTTGTAACGTTTGGAATACTGGATGTTTTTGCCGGCTCAAAAATAGCCGAAAATACCATCTGAATGGATATGATGACATACGCAAGCCACAGCAGATTTGCGGAGGTAATCAAAATAAAGCCAAGAACCAATAATCCACGGATTAAATCGCTGGCGATCATCAGCTGCCGGCGGTTAAAACGATCTGTAATATACCCCGCAAGTGGCGATGATACCGCGAGACTTAACATTTTAACAACAATAATAAGGCCAAGAAGAAGTTCTGAGCCGCTGTACTCCTGGATGATGGCATAGACCGCCAGAATACCAAACCAATCTCCAAAGTTTGAAACCACCTGAGCCAGCCACAACCTCCGATAGTTGTGGTTATTTCTGATAAGATCGATGTAGGGCTGGAATTTATACTGCAAAAATATGCTCTGGCTTGATTTTATACTTTTATGATGATGTAGTGTCTATACAGACCTCTAAATTATGGTAAGAGTGCCTTCAAAAAAACCATCAACAGAATAACCGAAGATTGCAGGTTTTCGTTTTTTTGTGATCGAATATTTTCAGCCCCAAAATGAAAAGGGAATCTCGAACAACTTTATACCCCTGTGCTGCCAAAACCACCTTCATTCCGTTCTGTTTCAGGCAGTACATCTACCTCTTCGGCAGACACTTTTAATATTGGCGCTATAACCATTTGTGCTATCCGTTCACCTCTCTTTATGGCAAAAATTTCGTTGCCATGATTAACAGCCAGTACTTTCACCTCACCCCTGTAGTCTGCATCAATAGTGCCCG
Source organism: Balneolaceae bacterium (assembly GCA_035312505.1). Taxonomy (GTDB): domain Bacteria; phylum Bacteroidota; class Rhodothermia; order Balneolales; family Balneolaceae; genus Rhodohalobacter. The sequence goes on from DATGBT010000141.1 coordinate 6,771, forward strand.
GTGAATTAAGCATGGTAATCCCATTTTTGAATGCCAGCCCGCTGCGGGGGCGAATTTGAGCTTCATACCCTCGTGGCAGAGCCATTTTAAAACCGCCAGGAACCAAACAGCGCTCACCGGGATGCAACTCAATTTTATGTTCATTAGCTGCCACGATGTCCATTCCGGCAGAATCTTTGGTTTGGTATGCCGGGAGCGGTAGATCTTTCAAACCGGGCAGTCGCTGGAACTGAATATTAATCGAGTGCCTGTCTTTCATATGAAATCAGTCTTACTTTTACATTTCCAAAAATTACCCTCACGTGTGCCTCAACGGGAATCCTCAGGTCGTCGGTTGAAAACCATGACTTGAACTTCCCCCGAAACCCAAATGGGCCGTTGATATCGGCTGTGCCTTCACTCATATACGTTTCGATATCTTCGTCGAAAGCCTCATAGCTGCGCATCTCTGTTTCGCTGCTGCTCCTTGCTTCCACGTAACCCAATTCATTTTCGATATATGCCGGCAGCCTGTATGGTTCTTCCAGGCCTGCGAACATGCGGGAGTAGTAAAAAATGATGTCTCCGCCACTGGCTGGCTCCACGAGTTCAAGAGATGTTTGAAACTCCTGCCGCTCATAAAAATCAACCTTCGAGCTGTCTCTGTCGAACACTATTCGAACGCGGTCGTACTCTTCATCATGGATATCATCCCTCCAGAATACAAAACTGTAGGGCCATTTATCATTGTACTGAAAAAGGTTCTCATAGTTTACAATACTTTTACTTATGAGCGGTACACTGCTGTTCGATCGCATGGTTGTACGAAGGTGATACGCTTTCTGGCCGTTGTAGGTTGTATCCGGCAACAGTTCAACGTCTACCCAGCCGAGTGTAAAAAATCCGTATCTTACTTCATACTCGAATACTTCGCGCGCATCAAGCATCATCTCCATGGTGGGTGGTTCTGTTCGCTCATAGGTAAGCTGATCCTGTGCCGACAAATGAGACGGATTCAGGGCAAACAAAATAAACGTTGTAAACAGGTAGCTGCTAATCCTCAACAAAACCTTCAAAAGCTTCCTCATCATAACCTACTAATATTGCTTCATCTTTTATTAAAACCGGCCGTTTGATCATGGTTTGATTATCCAGCAGAATTTGGAACATCTCATCATTGCTCAGATCTTTGTCTTTCAGCTTCAAATTTCTCCAGGTGGTACCGCGTTTATTTACCAACACATCCAGGCCTATTCGATGCACAAATTCGCGAAGTTCATCTTTGGTTAAAGGCTCCTTTTTCAGGTCGTAGAATGTATAATCAATGTCTGAGTTTTCCAGCCATTTTTTTGTTGCTCTAATTTTGTCGCAGTTTTTTATTCCGTAGACTTGTATCATTTCAATATCTTCTTTCAGTTCGTCTTAAAAATACAAACTTTCTTGTCACCATCTTAATCATATCACTCCTAAAAGTTTCTTTTAGAAATGTCCCAACATCAGACACATAACTCAATAATATCCGGAACGGTTCTGCTGCTTTTCCTGATTTTTATCACAGGCTGTTCACAAAACGATGCCCAGCGAGAGTTTGAAGAGCAGGCATTTACCTTTGATGATATGATTACCCAGACCAACGGTTCCGGTCAGATTATAGACGAAAATGAAGATCCTGACGACTGGCGGACGGCACCTTTTTTTTCAGGTTTGGTTTTTGTTGATCCGATTTTCCCTAACCCCGTTCTTACAAATGACAGACTCACCCTTAATATTCTCATTACCGGTAATGACGCCGTTTCCGGTCTTCGTGTATACTCTTACCCCGGTTTTTCAAGGCCCCGTATTGTCTATGATGATGTGCGACGGCCGTTGCCGCCAGGAACCATTTCAGTATCACTAAATCCACTTGATCTCACTCCCACGCCCGAAAGTGCTCGTGGAACATATCGTATTGTTGTGCTCGATGCGAACGAAAACGTAATTTCGTACGGTGATGTACGGATTGAGTAAAAATTAATAGTCTATAAGCTTCAAAATTCATTGTCTTTAGATCGAATAGGCTCTATATTTTTAGTATGAGCATTAAAGAAAAACTAACCAAGTCCGAAAAAACCATATTAAGAGAACTTATTTTTCAGGAACCATTTGAGCATTTGATCACAGAAACGGGTTACACCTACGGAACCATTCGCGACGATTTGATAAAACTGATAAATCACAGTTATATCGAGGTATTCGATACCCTGAGCGGACAATCCATTTCACCGTTTTACGATTCCGATAAAATCCAGCAGTTCTCATTTAAGGCGACTAAAACCGGGCTTAAAAGCATTCAGAATTATGGAATTTGAATCAACAATTAAAGATCAGACGTTTGAAATCGAAATAGACGAAAATAAAACAGGAGCAGTCATAAACGGGGAAGATTTATCGTTCGAGATTATTTCCGAAAAGAATGGCCGGTTTTTATTTAAATCGGGAACGAAAATGTATAAAATTGATAATATCAGCAGGGACAATAAAGAGATCACATTTTCCCTTAACGGCACTTTTTTAACGGCCTCTGTTAAAGATGGACAAGATTTGCTCCTCGAAAAACTCGGCTTCAAGTCTGAGCTGGAAGCGTCGATTGGCGACTTAAAAGCTCCAATGCCCGGAAAAATACTCGACATTCTTGTAAATGAGGGCGATGAAGTTGCCCTGGGCGATCCCGTAATGATTCTGGAGGCCATGAAAATGGAAAATGAACTTAAATCGCCTGCAGACGGAATTTTGGAAACATTACATGTTGAGAAGGGTAACAACGTAGAAAAGAATCAACTTTTATTAGAAATATCACCACGTGGATAAATTTATTATCGAAGGGCCCACACCCCTCAATGGCACCATTCCCGTTAGCGGTTCAAAAAATGCAGCACTTCCCTTAATGGCTGCCTCCTTACTTGGGGATTCAGCATCAGTTCTATCGCTGATCCCCAAACTTAAAGACATCTACACCTTTAATGAGGTGATACGGCATACCGGAACATCCATTAACTTTGACGATGAAAGACACGAGTTAACAATTAACCCCGGAAGTCTGCAGAACTCGTTCGCACCGTATGAGCTTGTACGTAAAATGCGGGCATCTTTTTACATGCTTGGATCGCTCATCGGGCGAACCGGAGAAGCAAAAGTTTCACTTCCGGGCGGATGCGCGTGGGGGCCAAGGCCCGTAGATCTTCATTTAAAAGGCTTTAAGGCAATGGGGGTAGATATTACTCTTGAGCAGGGGTACGTATACGCTTCCCTCGCCTCGGAAACGCTGGAGGGAGGTGAATTTACTCTTGAACCAAGCAGCGTTGGAGCTACGATTAATCTGGTTCTGGGTGCTGTTAAACGTGCCAAGAAATTTGTGATACGAAATGCTGCAAAAGAGCCTGATGTAGTACTTCTTTGCAACATGCTTATCAAAATGGGTGCCGATATTGAAGGAGCAGGTACCGACACGATTACCGTTCGCAAAGTTGAAAATCTGAATGGTGTAACCTTCAGGAATGATCCCGATCGAATAGAAACGGGTACATTTATGATTGCTGCAGCCATGCATCCCGGTTCAGATATTGTACTAACCGGATGCAAGCCTGATGATCTGGGTGTGTTTCCCAGAATTTTCAAAAAAACCGGTGCGGAAGTTTCGAGTGATGGGGATAGCATCCGTGTAATATCACCTGAAGTTGTTAAAAGCACATCCATTACTACAGCCATCTACCCTGGTTTTCCTACTGATTTGCAGGCTCAGTGGGCTACTTTAATGACACAGGCTGATGGTGAATGCACTGTGAAAGACACTGTGTATTTCGACCGGTTCAGCTATGTACCAGAGCTAAACCGACTAGGCGCCAATCTCTCAGTAGAAAAAAACAGAGTGACTATTCAGGGAAAAACGAATTTAACAGGAGCTTCGGTTATGAGCACCGACCTGCGCGCAAGTGTGAGCCTTGTAATGGCAGGTATGATTGCCGAAGGTACAACCGAAGTACTGAGGGTATATCACCTGGACCGAGGGTATGAACAGCTTGAAAAAAAGCTGAATGCCGTTGGAGCCAATGTAAAGCGTGTTCAGCAATAAGTAATTAAGAGAATATCATCTGAGTCTTCGAAATTACGTTCAATATTTCGAACTCCATTCAATATTTAATTATTAGTTAACTTTGTACTATATTACTTTTGGTAAAATTTTAGTGTAGAGATTCTTTTCTAATGATATCGAAGTTTAAATTATATAATTACTTACGCGACATTTCGGCCCACATTTTGTTTGTGTTATGCCTGCATTTGGGACGAAAGCGCAATCTTGACTTTTCTGCTGAGAAAAGATCTCACACTCACAACTCTTTTTTTAACGAGAATTATAACTATTTAGCATTTCGCACAGTTTTCAGACTTAAAACCTGTCGGACAGACCAAGTTTCTTTATACAAGAAAAGTCTGTTTTTTGATGTGGCAGAAAATAAGCTTCGCGAATTGCTCAAGAAATTTCAGATGATGCATGAAGAATCAAATTATTATACACTCATCGGGCAAACAAACCCGTGTTGCGCTTCTCGAGAACGGGGAATTAGCTCAGTTATTCATAGAATCGGAGGATAATCAGAGAACCGTTGGCGATATTTACTATGCCAGGGTTCACAAAGTTATGAGTGGTATCCGTGCTGCATTTATTGATGTTGGCATGGAAAAAGATGCTTTCCTTCACTTTTCGGATGCCGGCGATCATTTAGGATCGTACATCTCTATGATGAATGGAGAAAACAGCATTCCCTCCTCAGCTAAAAGTGATCTCAAACGCTTTGATAAGCTTTCCAACAATGAAAAGCAGATTCTTGCCGGTAAAATGCTGCGCAACAATCAGAACTTATTGGTTCAGATTGTTAAAGAACCGATTGGTTCCAAAGGCCCCCGGGTTTCAACGGATATCACCATCGCCGGCCGTTTTCTTGTGCTTATTCCAATGGGCGAATATATAGCCGTATCAAAGAAAATATCCAACGGAAAAGAGCGCCGAAGATTAAAAAGTACTGTGGGATCGATGCTACCCGAAGGCTTTGGGGTTATCATTAGAACGGTTGCTCAAAGCCAGGATAAGAAGTCTATTGAAGAGGATATGAGAACCGTTTTGAAAAAATGGGAACGTATTCTTAACAAGCTGGAAAGTTCCAAACCCCCTGCCCTTCTTTATAAAGACCTGGATATTACTGAAAGTCTGATCAGAGACCTCTTTGCAAAACAGTATGACCGGGTTTTAATTGATGACTACCAGCTTTACAAATCCATAAAAAGCTACGTCTCTCAAATTGCACCAAAAATGCTTCCTTCGGTCGAGCTCTATAAGGGACGGGATCATGTTTTCGATCACGTTAACATTGCTCACGACGTAAACTCCATATTTAGCCCGCGTGTTCGAATGCCATCCGGCGGCTATCTAATTTTTGAGCAGACAGAGGCGATGTATGTGGTGGATGTGAACTCAGGCCCCTATGCTGCCAAGGAGCGACAGGAAGACAACTCACTGAAAACGAACCTGGAGGCGGCTCGTGAAATTGCAAAACAGCTGCGATTAAGAGATATCGGCGGAATTATTGTGGTTGATTTTATTGACCTGCGCGATAATAATAATCGAAAGAAAATTTACGACGAGCTTAAGAAGGAATTCAAGAAAGATCAGGCCAAAACCAATGTTATTGGCATGAGTGATTTTGGCCTCATCCAAATTACGCGCCAGCGTATCCGCCCAAGCGTGGTGAATTCAGTTTCAAAAGTATGCCCAATGTGTGGTGGTTCAGGCAGTGTTGTGAGCCAGGACACAATAATTACTGATGTCGAGAGCTGGATCAGTAAATTTAAATACAGCACAGAGTACCGTGCTGTTGATATTTATGTAAATCCATACCTGCGCTCTTTCCTGTGTAAAGGAATTTTCAGCCAACGATGGCGCTGGATGATTCGTTATAAATTGCGAATCACATTTATCGCAGATGAAACCATCTCATTAAACGAATTTAAAGCTACGCTTACTGGGTCGGATCTCGAAATAACCGATGTAATTGTGCAGGGACAGTCACTGGAAAAAATTCTCGAAGTGCATGAACGGGAACTCAGAGAGATCGATGTTGAGGAGAAAAATGCCGATACACTCGATTACTATTCCAAAGATGACAGAAATGGCTCATCTGGCCGGAGCGGTCGTAAAAAGCGCCCGAAAAGGCCTCAAAGACAATCTAATTAAAGACATTAATTTTACTCTATGACAGATTTTAAAAATTTGCATGCAACAACTGTTTTGGGAATTATCCACAACGGAAAAGTTGCCATTGGAGGAGACGGGCAGGCCACCCTTGATAAGACTGTAATGAAATCTACAGTTAAGAAAGTTCGAAAACTGCAAGATGGTAAAATTCTTGCCGGTTTTGCAGGCTCGACCGCTGATGCGTTTACTCTTTTCGAGAAATTTGAAGAAAAGCTAAATAGCTACAATGGTAACTTACAAAGAGCCGCTGTTGAGCTTGCCAAAGAGTGGCGGAAGGATAAATTCCTTCAAAAACTGGAGGCTCTGCTGGTAGTTATGGATAAAGATTCTGCGCTTTTAATATCGGGACAGGGCGACGTTATTGAACCCGACGACGATATTCTTGCCATTGGAAGTGGCGGCTCCTTTGCCCTCTCTGCGGCCCGTGCATTAAAACAAAACGCACCGGATTTATCAGCCCGTGAAATTGTTGAAAAATCCCTGAATATAGCTGCTGACATTTGCATCTATACAAATCATAATTTGACCATTTTAGAAATCGAGTAGTACAATGAAGCTTATTAAAGAACACAACTTAACACCCAGGCAGATTGTATCTGAACTGGATAAATACATTATTGGCCAGGATGAGGCTAAAAGATCCGTCGCAATCGCTTTGCGTAACCGCTGGCGAAGATTAAATGCGGATGAAGAAATCAGGGAAGAGATCATTCCCAATAATATTTTAATGATAGGCCCCACCGGCGTAGGAAAAACGGAAATTGCGCGAAGACTCGCAAAGCTATCAGGAGCCCCCTTTGTGAAGGTTGAGGCGTCGAAATTTACAGAAGTTGGGTATGTGGGGCGCGATGTTGAATCTATGATTCGGGACCTGACGGACCTTGCCGTAAATATGGTGCGTACAGAAATGCAGGAGCGAGTGAAAGAGAAAGCTGCTGACATTGTGGAAGAAAAAATTCTGGATATATTGATACCGCCTGTTCGGAAAAGCAGTTCTTCAAGCTCGTCAAACCGAACCGGAGAAGTGGGCTTCGACCCTTCAACGGCATCCGACAGGGAACTGAATGAAAGAACCCGTGAAAAATTTCGTGAAAAGCTTAAAAACGGTGACCTTGAAGACAGAAATATTGAGATCGAGGTAAAATCGAGTAAAAAACCCACCATGCAGCTTTTCGGACCTCAGGGGATGGAAGAAATGGGGGTTAACCTGCAGGACATGCTTGGCAATCTTGCCAAAGGCGGGAAAAAAACCAAGCGCACACTTCCCATCAGCGAAGCGCGAGAGATCCTGATTGAAGAGGAGTCTGAAAAGCTTGTTGATCACGAAGCAGCTGTCCAGGAAGCTCTCGAGCGGGTCCAGAACCAGGGAATTGTTTTCATTGATGAAATTGATAAGGTGGCCAGCGATTCAAGCAGTGGTAATAAAGGTGGCTCAGATGTTAGCCGGCAGGGGGTTCAACGCGACCTGCTGCCTATTGTTGAAGGAAGCACCGTTAGCACCAAGCACGGTATAGTAAAAACGGATCATATTCTGTTTATCGGCTCAGGAGCGTTTCACGTTTCTAAACCATCCGATTTGATTCCGGAATTACAGGGAAGATTTCCTATTCGTGTGGAGCTAAATTCTCTCACAGAGCAGGACTTCTTCAAGATTCTCACACAGCCTAAAAATGCATTAACAAAACAGTATCAGGCGATGCTGAAATCTGAAGGTGTCACCGTTAACTTTACCGAAGAAGCTGTGCTTGAAATAGCGAAAATTGCTGCTGAAGTAAACCAGGAAGTAGAAAATATTGGCGCCAGGCGCCTGCATACCATTCTCTCATCACTACTCGAAGAACTCCTATTTGCCGTGCCCGATGATATTAGTTCCGGGGAAATTGATGTTGATGAATCATATGTTCACAAACAGCTCGACGGGCTGGTGAAGAATAAAGATTTGAGCCATTACATTCTTTAGTACGACTGATAATTCTTTTCAGTCTATATTTAAAGTATGTAAATGAAATAAGTAGAAGGAAACGTTTGCATGGTAAATGCGTTTAATAATTAAATATTCTACATTATGTCGTTACTCTGTATAATTACAGTTAGTGATTACCGTTGTAGTATCAAAATTAAACAAAACCGATAATGTCTGTGAAAAAGTTTATTGCACCACAAATAGCAGCGCTCATCATTCTTTCAACGGTTTGGCTTGCCGGTATTGATACGGTTATTATACCGGATAATACCCATCAGGAGAACCTTACCAAATACCTGCAGGTGCAGAGGCGTGTGATGGACAACTATTTTGGTGAAACAAATATCGATTCACTCTTTCACCAAAGCAAGCTTGGAATGGCCAGGGCTTTTGATGATTCCACAGCAGACCTTACCGGAACTCCTCTCGATACAACCGAAGTCACGAACATCCGTAATCTTCGGGACTCCTACAATAAATTTGAAGAAACCTACCTTTATGTAGCTAATAACTTTCCCGATCAAGACATGGATAAACTGGTTGAAGGGTCCATCAAGCAGATGCTCTCCACACTCGATCCCCACTCGGTATATATTGAAGCAGAAGAAAGTGACGATATTCAGGAGCAATTTGAAGGTAAATTTCAGGGAATCGGCATACAGTTTAATGTTATTAATGATACAATTACCGTGATTACCCCCATCTCGGGCGGCCCCAGTGACCAGCTTGGAATTATGTCGGGCGACAGAATTGTGGAAATTAACGATACAAGTGCTGTTGGTTACGATAATGAAGACGTAATTAAACGCCTTCGCGGTGAAAAAGGCACGTCTGTGGATGTTACCATTCAGCGCCCAAGAACCTCAAAACCGCTTAATTACACGATTATTCGGGATGATATCCCCATCACCACAGTTGACTCAAATTATATGCTTGATGAGCAGACAGGCTATATTAAAGTCAATCGGTTTGCCGCAACAACCCACGATGAATTCATGGCATCGGTAAATCAGCTCGAAGAGCAGGGAATGGAACGCCTTGTGCTGGACCTGAGTAATAATCCCGGTGGATTCCTGAGCCAGGCCATTGCTATTTCAGAAGAATTTTTCCCAAAAGGAACCAAACTTGTATCTACCAAGAG
>DATGBT010000142.1:0-27785 GCA_035312505.1 Balneolaceae bacterium
AAGGATGAGTATGAAAAAGTGTACCCCTCCGAACATTCAAGATTGGGTGACCCACATCTTGAGCTGAGCAAGCTATATTTGAAAACAGAAAAGCTGGATAAAGCTGAAGAAAATGTGTTATTGGCAAGAGAGATTTATTCACAAAGTTTGCCCGATGGAAATGTGAAAAGGGCAGTTACTGCTTCAGTCTACGGAGAAATCTTGTCGATAAAAGGGGAAGTTGAAAAAGCAGATTCACTGCTTATTGATGGGTATAACACTCTAAAAAATTTATTTAATGAAGAGGATGGACGGGTAGCTGAAGCAGCTTTTGCACTACAACAACATCAATCCAGGCATCAGCTCAAATAAAAAAGCCGTATACGCATTTTAATATCCATTTACGGCTTCGATAATTATATTTTCAGTCACAGAATAATCAGGTAGCTTTTAGCCAACTATAAAATAGAGAATAGCTGCAATGGCTATAAAGTTAAGAATGCTGATTGGCAATAATCGTGACCACCCCAGTTTCATAACCTGATTGTATTTAAATCTTGGGATTGTCCAACGAACCCAGATAAATAGGAAAATAAAGAAAGCAGTTTTGCCGGTGAAGACAGCTACATCAAGAATTCCTTTTAAAAGTGGTGAGAGTTCCGGTAACCAGTATGCGGCAAATGGCAGATGATAACTCCCAAAAAAGAACGTAACCATCAGCATAGAGTTAATTACAACATGCATATATTCTGCTAAAAAGAACATGCCAAACTTCATAGAGCTGTATTCCGTATGGAAACCACCTACCAGTTCCTGTTCGGCTTCAACCAAATCGAAAGGAGTACGATTGCTTTCTGCAAAGCCGGCGATTATAAAGATAATAGCACCGATTGGGTTTACAAATACAAACCAAAAGTCGTCCTGAGCTGCCGCAATATCCACTACACTTAGTGAACCTACAAAAATGACAACTGATGCAACTGCCATGCCAAGCGGTAGCTCATAACTAATCATTTGTGCAGCGGCGCGCAATCCCCCAAGCAAAGAATATTTACTGTTAGAAGCCCACCCTGCAAGCGTTACGCCATAAACACCTAAAGAGGCAACGGCCAGCAAATAAAGGACACTGGCATTAATATCTGTTGCATACAGCCCCTCACCGAACGGAATAACCGCTACGGTAAGAAGTGCCGTAACAACCGGTATAAGCGGTGCAAATGTATGAAGTGCCTTATTCCCCTCAGTTGGAGTAACATCCTCTTTAAGAATCAGTTTAAGAACGTCAGCAATCGGCTGTAATAGTCCGAGCGGACCAACACGGTTCGGACCTACCCGATTTTGTATGAAAGCAGCCACACGCCGTTCGGCATATACTGCAATTGCTGCTGAATTAAGCAGCATAAAGGCTGCTATTCCCAAAACTACATATGAAGTTGAAACTTCTTCCATCCCGTAATTATTTAGTAAAGTTTTTCAATGGGTTATATTTACTTGGCTTCGGTTGTTTTTTTACTTTCACCAAGTTCAAGTTGAATACCTGATTGTTCATCTATGGCCTGGTAACTTACATCATTAAATGGAGATACGGTTTCAGCAATTTCGTTCATGACATCTCTGCCATCATCGAATTCGATTGAAAGGCCGGTTTCGCCCGATGCTTTGCTGAAGAACTTCCAAAGCGGCAAACAATCCACTTTATTATCTTCGTTTACCCAATTATCAAAATTGGTTCCATACCGGTCCAGACGTCCTTCCGACATTTCAAGGTCAAGGCGCCGGTTGGTGTACTTTGTCTCCTTGGCACGGAATGTACGCTGAATTCTTCCATCAACATTTACATAGCTTGCAGAGTGCTCAGCAGCCGAGGTAACAGGTATTACAAGATCGGCAAGCTTGGTTGTTTGTGAATGATTTGTACCGAATACGATTGTAAAAGGAGTTGATAAATCATCCGCACTCAAAACATTTCTGTCTACAAAATGATCGTTAATGGTAATGACAAGCTTCGATTTTTGAACTCGCTTTTTCAGATCTGAGGCCGTCATTTCTTTGAAACCCAGAAGTCTGCATCCATTGGTATTGGGTGCGAGGTCATCGGTTATTAAAAACCCATCACCTTTTCCACTTTCAATATGAGTGGTAAATACGGGCTGATCAATACCAAGAAGATTTGCATATTTGCTTAACAGGTAATTCTCCTCAACCGAGGCGTGTGGACTGCCAATAATTAAGATGTCATCACTTCCGGCTTTTTCCACTTCTTCGTTGAACGTGGCAACAGCATTATTCCAGGAAGACATAATTTGTTCGCCATCGAGATTTTGCAACGGTCGCGAAATTCTGTTTTCGTTGAAAAGTTTATAGGCATCACGTCCTTCATCGGGCATCCAGTGGTCGTTAACAGCTTCGTTAACCCGGGGTGTAATACGCAATACAAGGTTATCTCTGGTCCATAAATCGATATTGCATCCCTTACCGTTTGTGATATCAATACTTGGTGTTTGATTCATCTCCCAAACGCGGGCTTTAAACCGAAAATCTGCAGCAGTTAAAGCTCCTACAGGGCAGATATCAACCGTATTCATAGAGTAGGGATCGTCGAATTGTTCACCGGGCGCAGTGGTCGGGTAGTTTTTATCGCCTCTTGAAACAATGGTAAGTTGACTTGTTTTACTGATTTCCCGGGTAAAACGGGTACATCTTGTACAGTTAATGCAGCGTTCTGCATCAAGTACCACACGTGGGCCAAGCTGCACGCGTTTCGGTTTATGAACTTTCTTTACTTCAAAGCGGCTTCCTTCAGGCCCGTATTTATACGTTTGAATCTGAAGAGGGCACTCACCCGCCTGGTCGCATATCGGACAATCGAGGGGGTGATTAATTAATATAAATTCCAGTGTGTCTTTTTGCGCTCGAACAACATCTTCATCAGTTTCCTGTGTTTTAATCACCATACCGTCGGAAACCTTGAGCTGGCAGGATGTTTGAAGCTTTGGAAACCAGCGAATTACCCTGTCGCCGTTTTCATCTTTTTCATACTCCCCTGTGTCCTTGTCTTTAACATACGATCCTGCCTTTACCAAACACTGTCGGCAGTTTGCAGGAATAGACATGGAGGGGTGATAGCAGAAAAAGGGAACTTCCTTACCAAGGTCCTGGATAAACTGAAGAACCTGATGTTCTCCTTCGTATTCGTATCGTTGACCGTCTATGAAAATTTCAGGCATTTCTAAGGTAAATTTTATTTAATCAATGGACTGAACCATCACGTTATATTCAAATTTAGGCTACAGCATGAACAGATTTCTTACACCTTGCTTCAAATTCATCTCTAAATCTGTTGATAGTATTTCTCACCGGCCAGGCGGCTGCATCCGCAAGTGCACAAATCGTTCTTCCTTCCATTTGTGTGGTTATGTCGAGCAGTAAATCAAGATCTTTAATCTCGCCATTACCGTTTTTAATTTTTAATAATACTTTTTCGAGCCATCCCGTACCTTCGCGGCAGGGGGTGCACTGTCCGCATGATTCATGATGATAAAAATGGGCAATTCGCCAAAGCATATCCACCATGTCGGTGTCTTCATCCATCACTACCATTCCAGCTGTTCCCATCATTGTGCCCACTGTTCTAAGAGAGTCGCTGTCCATCGTTATTCCATCGAGCATATCGGCGCGTAAAATTGGAGTGGAAGAACCACCGGGAATCACTGCTTTCAGTTTCTTACCGTTTCTCATACCACCAGCAACCTTGTCGATCAGATCCAGTACAGGAATACCGCTTGGAAGTTCATAAACACCCGGCTTATTTACATGTCCAGATATACCGTAAAGAATAGGTCCGGGGTGATTTGCAGCTCCGATATTTGAAAACCATTCGGCTCCGTTTTTGATTACGCCGGGTACATGGGCAAGTGTCTCCACATTGTTGATGGTGGTTGGCCGTCCCCAAAGTCCTTTTTGTGCCGGAAAAGGCGGTTTAACCCTTGGGTAACCGCGTTTTCCTTCCAGAGATTCGAGCATTGAAGTTTCTTCACCGCAAATATAGGCCCCGGCACCCGAATGGACATAAAAATCACAATCATACCCTGATCCTAAAATATCTTTACCAATATAGCCGCCTTCATAGGCATCATCGATGGCGTTTTGCATCATATCGATATAATCCTTGTATTCGCCCCGGATATACACATAAATTGTGGTAACCTGCATGGCGTATGCAGCAATCAAGGCGCCTTCAATAAACAGATGAGGATTATATTCAAAAATTTTACGATCCTTGAATGTGCCCGGCTCAGATTCATCTCCATTGCATGCGAGATAACGAGGCCCCCCATCAGCAGGTGGCATAAATGACCATTTCAGACCCGCATTAAACCCGGCGCCTCCTCTTCCTCTGATGTTGGCGGCTTTCACCTCATCTATTACACTTTTTTGCTCAGGCCATTTCTTTTTGTCGGTAAGAACTGACTTGAGACCATTATATCCGCCGTTCTTTTTATAGACATCTATTTTATGGAGGTCTTTAATATCGGGGATAATTACAGGTTCGTAGTTTTTCCAGTCAACAGAGCTCATAATCATCTAAATATTTTCGCGCTGTGGCATTCCAATTTTTTCGTATTCAGGCGACTTGCCATCTTTGAGCATTTCAATAAGCTCATCAACTTTCTCTTTGGTGAGGTGATTCACATATTTGTCGTTAGTCACCTGCAGCATGGGAGCATACCCGCAAGCTCCCAGGCATTCTACTTCATTAAGGGTAAACATGCCGTCTTCGGTTGTTTCGCCTTTTTGAACACCTAATTTCTCTTCAAGATAGTGCAGAATATCGTACCCGCCACACAGTTGGCAGCTCAGACAAGTGCATACATCCAGCACATGCTTTCCTTTCTCTTCTTTATAATATTGAGTGTAAAAGGATGCAACTCCATGGACGTGAGAGTGTGGAAGATCCAGCGTGTCTGCAACAAGTTTTTGTACATCTGGATCAACATGGCCAAATCGCTTTTGGGCCACCCACAGAACAGGCAGAGTTGCCGGCATTACTTCCGGATATTTTGCCTTGATCTTTTCAATTTCCTCGAGATCTTCTTTTGTAAATTCGTATGCCATAATTTTATTTATCTGCTTCACCTAATACGGGGTCCATACCACCAATAATTACAACGGTATCTGCAACCATTTCTCCATCAAGTATATTTTCCAGAACCTGGAGATTTGAAAAGGACGGCGCTTTAATCTTGAGCCTCCATGGGTGCCCGGTTCCATCACTTTGAATGTAATATCCTAGCTCACCTTTTGGGGACTCTACAGCATGATATGCTTCAGCACCTTCAGGGGGACAAATTCCTGTGTCGGTCATCATAAAGTCATGAATCATCCCTTCCATTGAGTAATAAACTTCGTCCTTGGAGGGATAAGCCTTTTTTGCGTTGTCAGCCCTTATAGGCCCGTTTGGTATTTTGTCGAGACACTGCTTTATTATGCGGATACTTTCATTCATCTCTTCCATACGCACATAATAACGGGCTAAATTATCGCCCTCCAGACGGGTAGGAATATCAAATTCTACATTATCATATCGTGCATAAGGTGAGAGTTTACGAATGTCGAGTCCATAACCGGTAGCCCTAAGAACGGGTCCCGTAGCTCCCCATTCGAGAGCGTCTTCAGTTTTTAATACACCAACAGCCTCATTTCTCTCAAAAAATATTCTGTTTCTGTCGAGTAGTTTATGATAGTCTTTGAGCTCATTCGGGAAAGATTCTACAAACTCTTTGATTGACCCTGTAGCTTCATCTGTAAGATCATTGGCAACACCACCAATACGCGCATGTGAAACGGTAAAACGATGCCCCGCAATGCGGTCCATGATATCATAAATTTTTTCGCGTTCCTTAAACGTCCAGATAAAGAAAGACACAGCACCGGCATCCATTACCATAGTGCCTAGCCACAGCAGATGCGATGAAATTCTGGCTAGTTCAGCACCAATCATTCGTATATAGTGAGCTCTTTCCGGAACTTCAACACTTGCAATTTTTTCTACAGCGGTACACAAAGCAACGTTATTACTGTAGGGAGAGAGGTAGTCCATGCGGTCTGTATACGGCATGAATTCCTGATACGTTTTATTCTCTGCAATTTTTTCAACGCCTCTGTGGAGGTACCCGATATCTAGCTTTGTTTTTTCAATAGACTCACCATCGAGCTGTAAAACCAGTCTCAAAACACCATGTGTGGCGGGGTGCTGTGGCCCCATATTCAATATCATTTTTGTAGTGAGGGGATCGCCATCATCCATCTCTTCGATGGTGGTATGCTTGTCCTCTAAACTTTTATAAAGCTTGTTTTGGTGTTCTTTGAAAAAAGTGGGATTTACCCTGCTCTGAATATCATTTAATTTCATAGAGATAGTAACTATTCGCTTTCCGGGGTAGTGCTTGGCAGCTCAATGGACCCTGGTATTCCAAGGAGCGGAAATTCTTTACGTAATGGAAAGTATTCAAAATCTTCCGGGAGAAAAATTCTGCGAAGGTCAGGATGATTTCTGAAATGAACACCGAACATATCGTACACTTCACGCTCATTCCATCCTGCAGACTTCCAAATGGAAACAACAGACTCAAGCTCTGGATTCTCTTCTTCACAGCGAACTTTAAGAAAAACTCTTGCACGATCTTTTAATGAGAGCAGATTATAAACAACTTCAAATCGCTCTTCAGAGGTGTATCTGTCTATACCAAAAATATCACTAAGATAGACGTAATGCAGTTTATCCTTTAGGTGTCTGGTTACTTCGAGAAGAGAGTCTGCTTCGATTTGTATAAATGTATCACCTGAAGATTGATATACTTTAATAAGACTCTCAGAAAAATTTTCTGAAAGGCTGTCGACTGTCTTTTGTAGTGGTTCTGATAGTTCTAAGCTCATTGAATCAGGAATCTAGCATTACAGAATGTTCTGTTTTAATTTTGTCCTGAATTTTCATCAGTGCATGAAGCACGGCATCAGGCCGGGGGGGGCAGCCGGAAATATAAGCATCAACCGGCAGGAAGTTGTCAACCCCCTGTACAACTCCGTAGCAGCGGTGCATTCCACCTGTAGACGCGCACGCTCCCATTGCAATACACCATTTAGGGTCGGGCATTTGATCCCATATTCGTCGGATAGCATGCGACATTTTATATGTACACCAGCCGGCAACAATCATAACATCAGCCTGCCTTGGAGAGAACCTCATTACTTCTGAGCCAAAACGTGCGGCATCATAGCGGGGCCCTGCAAAAGCCATCATCTCAATAGCACAGCAAGCTAATCCCATAGGCATGGGCCATGCAGCATTTGAGCGAGCCCAATTCACGAGGGTGTCCATTTTTGTTGTTAAAAAACCATTTCCAAGTGCGCTTTCTAAACCCATATTATTTCTTTGTTGCGTCGTATTTAAGATTTTTCATATCCCAGTCGAGGGTGCCTTTTTTAAGAGTATAAACAAGACCTATAAACAGTATTGCAATAAATATAACCATGGCTAAAAACGTTCCTGTACCGTGGTCCATGAACCGCACGGCCCAGGGATATAAAAAGACAACTTCAAGGTCGAAAACAATGAATTCCATGGCAACCAGGTAGAAAGCAATCGAGTATCTGTCTTTAGCCTGACCAACAGGATCCATGCCACTTTCGTATGGCTGAAGCTTATTTCGGTTTGGACGATATGGGCCCAGAATCCGTGAAAGAGTAGCTAATACTATAGCCAGTACGAATGCTATGCCCAGAAGAACAAAAATTGGTAAGTACTGTTCAATCATGTATAAAACGTTATTTAGCCGCTCTAAAATTAGTATGCGGCAGATGCAATGTCAATGAATTATGGGCTTGAATATAGCAGTTATTGAGGGCAAACGTGAACTCTTTTAGAAAAAAAATTGCACCAACTCCGAAATAGGGTATACTCTTGCTAAGAACTCTTAAAGAAGTAAAATAATCTCCTTAAATATAAACAATCGATTGAGTTACCACCCAATACGTTCGCGCCGCCTGTCTTCATTATTTCTGTCTGGATCTTCAGGTATAACAAATCCCGGAGGAGGCATAAACGGATCATAACTCCATGGTGCATCTGGATCTTCCGTAGCGTAGTTAATAAATTGGCCAACAATAGGAAGTGCGGTTCGTGCTCCCTGCCCGATACTGTTTGGGTTATCTGTGGGAAAACGAATTCTGCGATCTTCACCGCCAACCCATGCTCCCATCACGATGTGAGGCATCATAGCTACGAACCAGTTGTCTGCACTGTTTTGAGTTGTACCGGTTTTCCCTGCAACGTCTTGCTGTACGTTATAAACATTTCTGAGTCGAACTCCTGTTCCGTGGTAGTCCTCACCACCGCGAACAACACCGCGCATCATGTCGAGCATCATGTATGCTGTTTCCGGGCTGATCGCCTCCTGTCTGTACTCAGGGAAATATTCGACCAAAACATTACCCTCTTTGTCTTCAATACGTGTAATGGCAAGTGGCTCAATATGCACACCCTGATTCACAAATGTTGTGTATGCACTCACAAGTTCAAGCAGTGACACTTCGGCTGTTCCCAATGCAATCGAGGGATATGCAGGATAACCAGACATATCGATTCCAAGATTACTTGCCATATTTTTAATCATACGTGCAGCAGGCTGAAGATCCGCTGCCCGATTTGTTCCGGGTGCACCAGCAATTTCTGGCAGTAACCGGATCGTAACGTTGTTCAAACTTCTTGCCAGCGCTTCCCGCAAGGGAACCATTTCTGGCCCTGATGGCACCGAAGGATCTTTAGGGTTCCACATACGCCCGGATTGCTCAATATAACTTGAGGGATATTTCGAAAATTTATGATAGGGCATATATCCGTTATCAATAGCTACGGCATATACAAAAGGCTTAAATGTTGAACCCGCCTGACGTCTGGACTGATGAACATGATCGAATTGTTGGGTACCGTAATCTGCTCCGCCCACCCAGGCAAGTATATGTCCGTTTGATGGGTCAATACCCGTAAAGCCGGCCTGCAGTTTCGTTCTGGCTCTTTTTACGGAATCAACAAAGGCTTCATCAGCCATCAGGTTTTCAAATACTACGGACTCCTGGTCTGTATTCAGTTTAGAAAATGCATTTTTATATCGATCTGTATCCCGGATAAAACTTCTCAAAAATTGTGGATACTCTTCCCAGAGTTCATTCATATATTCGCCGCCCGGCGAGGTCCATTCGCGTTCAAACCGGGGCTGAAATTCGGCGATTTTTTCCTTTACTGCCCGTTCAGCATGTCGCTGAAGCCTTGAATCTATCGTTGTATAAATTACCAGCCCGTCTGAATAAAGGTCAAAGCCATTTTCCTCGACCCAGTCATCAATTTGTTGGCGAATGTACTCACCAAAATAGCGGCTCTCCCTGCCGGATCGGGAAGGGGGTTGGTAATTTAAAGCAACATCTTCATCCTTCAGGCTTTCGAAGATATCTTCTGAAATAAATTCGTGTGTTACCATCTGTCTAAGTACTACATTTCTGCGCGTGGCAGCTCTTTCCGGAAACAGTCGCGGATTATAAGCATAAACTGCTCTTAGCTGCCCCACAAGAATAGCTGCTTCAGCCAGAGTAACATCACTTGCCGGCTTATTAAAGTGTGTACGTGAGGCAGATTCAATACCAAAAGCACTATTACTAAACTCTACCGTATTCAGGTACATCTCAATAATTTCACTTTTTGTGTAATTATGTTCGATTTGAACGGCTGTAATCATTTCACGGAGTTTTCTGGTCACAGAAACATCAAAGCCAATTTTACGGTATAGATTACGAGCCAGCTGCTGGCTGATAGTTGATCCGCCCTGGAAACGCTGTTGAATCCAGTAATAAGGAAGCCTCATCAGGCTTTGGAAATCAACTCCCCAATGATTAAAGAAGCGATGGTCTTCGGTAGCAATTAATGCGTTTAAAACATTGGGCGATATATTTTCAATGGAAACATAGGTTCGGTTTTCCACAAAATAACGGTCCAAAACGGCACCGTCACGGCTTCTTACTTCAGATGCAATGGCTGTTTGTGGATTCTCTAACTCCTGAATCGACGGTAGTCCCTGGAACAGGTAGAATAGGTAGCTCAACCCTGCAATAAAGATGAGGAATAAAACCCCGGCTGATATCTGGTATATTTTCTTCCGGGAAAATTTTTGATTCTTTGCCTCTCCGGATATTTTTTTCCTGTATTCCGGATCGTTGAAATATCGTTCTCTATCCACGTCGTTCTCCTTATTGTTCATCAGCTGCCAAATGTCCGTTTAAAAGGGAGTAATTTTTTTTGATGACTATTCCACCTAACGAGTTTAAACTCCTCATTCTTATATTCTGCGAGCGTATATTTTTTATGGAATGCACCGCAATTTATATAGATTCCGCCAGAAAAAGTTTCTGTTCTTTCAACGTGATCGTGACCGGTTATAACAACATCAAAATGATGTTCTGAAATCAATTTGTGTGCCCACCCGTTTAGCTTTTCGGGGTTCTCATCCATCGGATCACGGGTAAACTCAGAAAACCGTTTCATTACTGCATTGGCACCACTTCCGGAAAAAACTGCCTGGAAAAAAGTGACGAACCGGGGATGTCTCAGAACTCTGTTTAAAAGTGGACGAGGCATTTTAAATCGCTTGTCTTCAATTCCGTCTCCGTGCATCAGAAAAACCGACCTCTTGCCAAGTGTGATTGTTGTTTCATTTTTTTTTACATCAAACCCAATGTCTTCAAATGCTCCAACTGTCCAGAAATCATGGTTACCTGTAACATAAAGAGTTGGCCCTACCTTATTATGATAACGTCCGAAACGGGCCAGAATATTTTTTCCCAACGGCGGAATATAGTTGGGAAACTCCATCCAGTAATCGAACAGATCTCCCAAAACATGGAGCAGAATGCTATGTTTCTCGCAATAATCGATCAACGAAAAGAGATCTTTTTCGATCTGAAGTTGTTTTTGTTCTTCAAAGGCACCGAAATGTACATCAGAAATAAAAAGATGATGCATACTTTATTTTTTCCGGGTGATGATGAATTTAATGAGATCTTCAAAATCCTCGGTTCCCTTTTCGGATGGTAATTCCCGCAGCTGCGATAATGCCTTGTCGGTATATTCCTGCATCTTTTTTTCGGCAAGATTCAACCCATCATACTCATGTACAAATTTTACAATGGTATTGATATCCTTCGATGTTTTCTTCCGTTTTCTCATCAAGCGCCTTATCGAAAGACGCCTACCCGCAGAAGCATTGTTTAATGCGTAAATAAGAGGAAGCGTCACTTTCCGTTCTTTAATGTCGTTACGCTTTGGCTTGCCAATATCATCAAGGCCGTAATCAAAAAGATCGTCTTTAATTTGAAAAGCAATGCCCACCCATAGACCAATCTCTTCCATTCCATCAATAACACGATCATTATCGGTTGTGGCAATGGCTCCACACTTACAGCATGCGGCAATAAGGCTAGCCGTTTTTTCTGATATGATCTGAAAATACCTGTCCTCAGTCATGTTAAAAAGGTTGGACGTTTTTAACTGCCTGAGCTCTCCTTCACTCATCTTGGCTACCGCATCCGAAAGCACATGTAAAAGTCTGTACTCTTTATGATCGAGTGCAATTAGAAGCCCTTTTGAGAGTAGAAAATCTCCCAGAAGAACACCGGCTTTGTTTCGCCAAATTTTGTTGATACTGAGAAAACTGCGGCGTATATCAGATTCGTCAACAACATCATCGTGAATGAGCGTGGCCGTATGCATAAGCTCGATCATGGTGGCAGCAACATAGCTTGCCTTTTCGACGGTGCCAAACATTCTGGCGGTCATAAATACGAGTGTGGGGCGTAACTCTTTCCCTTTTTGTCGAAGCAGATAATGAATGATCTGATCCAGCAGATAGACATCACTGCTGATTTCTTCCTTAAAAAATGTTCTGAAAACGCTGAGGTTTTCACGTACGGGCAGGGTTACATCAGAAAGTGATAAAGAAGTTGAAGAAGGCTTTGAATTGTCCAAAAATGCCTCTGTTTGGATTTAAAAAATTTATCAATTTTGATTTTAATTGCACCAAAAATACAAATATTACACATTAATAATTTGCGCAATGAATGACGGGTGTTTAGTTTGTCTCATGACTTTTAAAATGACATAATGGGGTCTGATTTGGAAAAAATAGCAGTTTTAACAAGCGGAGGCGATTCTCCGGGGATGAATGCGGCTGTGAGAGCTGTGATTCGGGGAGGAAAACACTTTAATTACGAGGTAATTGGAGTGAGTTATGGATACAGAGGATTAATTGAAGGCCGATTTAAAACGCTGGAAAGTTCAGATGCCTCAGGGATTATTCAGGATGGAGGCACAATTCTGAAATCGGCACGTTCAGAAGAGTTCAGATCTCCAGAGGGCCGTGCCAAGGCGGCACAACAGATGCAAGATAACAATATAGACGGGCTGATTGTGATTGGAGGTGACGGAACCTTTACCGGTGCAACTCTTATTTCTAAAGAGCATCAAATCCGTGTAATTGGAATTCCGGGTACGATCGACAACGACCTTGTAGGAAGCGATGAGACAATCGGATACGATACCGCGTTAAATACCGCTATGGAAGCGATCGATAAAATTCGTGATACCGCTGATGCCCATGAACGCCTGTTTATCGTTGAGGTAATGGGACGGGACGCCGGATTTATCGCTTTGGAAACCGGTCTGGCGACCGGCGCTGAATTAATATTATTGCCCGAAGCCCTGCAGGATATTGATGAGATAAAACGATCGTTGAATGAGGTTATGCAGCATAAAAAACGCAGCACGCTTGTCGTGGTTGCAGAAGGTGATGAGATCGGAGGTGCAATGAAATTGTCTGAACAGATTTGCGAGGATTTTGAGAAGTACGATATGCGCGTTTGTATACTTGGACATATTCAAAGAGGAGGTAGTCCCTCGGCTCACGACAGGGTTTTGGCAAGCCGCCTGGGTTTTGAAGCCGTAAAAGCTATGTACGAGGGGCATTCTCAGGTAATGGTTGGTGTGGTAAATAACAGGGTAAAAATAACCCCTCTAAAAATGACATTTGGCAAAAAGAAAGACATAGATTTTGACTTGCTTGAACTATCAAAAATTTTGAGATAAATGATTACAGTAGATTTAAAGAGAACCAATAAAATTATTTCTGAACACCAGCTCGAAAAAGCTCTTTCCCTGGCAGATACTGCAAAGGAGCAGATTGCAAACAGAACCTGTAAAGGCAGCGAATGGCTTGGATGGCAAACAATTCTGGAAACACCAAATGATGCTGAACTCGATGAAATCGCATCGCATGCTACCCGAATAAGGGAAGAGGCAGATATATTTATAGTATGTGGAATTGGCGGATCTTATACAGGGGCCATGGCTGTAATTCAGGCTCTTAACCCGGTTTTTAAAAATAACGGGCCCGAAATTCTTTTTGCCGGCCATCATATGGGAAGCAAATATCTGAAGGAGCTTCTTGAGTATATCGATGAAGAGGATGAGCACGGAAATAAAAAAAGCGTATATGTAAATGTAATTTCCAAATCGGGTTCAACTCTCGAAACAGCCCTGGCATTTAGATTTATCCGACATTGGATGCACAAAACGTATGATGATGCCACCGACAGAATAATTGCTACAACAGGCAAGGAAGGCGGCGTTCTGAACAAAATTGTTGAAGAGGAAGGGTATAAAAAATATATCATTCCTGATGATGTCGGCGGGCGTTTTTCAGTGCTCACACCTGTTGGACTGTTACCCGTTGCTGTAGCAGGCATCGACATTCAAACTCTGTTTTATGGTGCGGTATCTCAATATAAATTAACGGAAGAAGATCCACAGCAAACACTTCTGTATGCTGCAACAAGGTATGTGCTGCATCAAAAGAAATATGCTATAGATGTATTAAGTACATTCGAGCCCGGTCTAAACGGGATGATAGCATGGATGCAGCAGCTGCTGGGAGAGAGTGAGGGCAAAGAGGGCAAAGGTTTATACCCGGCAAGTGCGGGATATTCCACAGATCTGCACAGTATAGGCCAGCTGATTCAGGACGGACAGCGAAATATTCTTGAAACAATGATCGAAGTGAGGTCGCCCGTAGCAGCTTTGAAAGTACCGGAAGCCAAAGAGCTTGATTCCGATTCATTGGGTTATCTTGCAGGCAAATCCATGCATGAAATAAATAAGAGCGCACAAGAAGGAACAGCTGAGGCTCATGAAGATGGTGGGGTTCCTGTACTTAAAATTGTACTGGATCGTCTGAATGCACAACATCTTGGAGAATTGATCTATTTTTATGAATACCTTACTGCCGTTTATGTAACTATGCTGGATGTTAACCCATTTAACCAGCCGGGAGTGGAAAGTTATAAGCAGGCCATGTATCGGTTGCTGGGCAAAGATTAGTGGAGATATGTCGAAAAAAGAAAAAAAATATGTAGCTATAGCCGGCAATATAGGTGCCGGTAAATCGTCGCTAACCTCGTTACTGGGTAAAAACTTTGGATGGAAGCCCTATTATGAATCGGTAGAGAATAATCCATATCTGACAGATTTTTATGATGATATGAGGCGATGGAGTTTTAACCTACAGATCTACTTTTTGTCCAGCAGATTTCAGCATCAAAAAATACTGATGGAGGAAGCAAGCAGCATCATTCAGGACAGAACCATTTACGAGGACGTAGAAATTTTCGCAAAAAACCTGCATAAAATGGGGTTGATGAGCGACCGTGACTATAAAAATTATTGTGCTCTTTTTACTGAAATGACCGCTTATTTGAAAGCACCGGATCTGCTAATTTATCTTCGTGCAGAAGTTCCCACGCTTGTACGGCAGATACAACAAAGAGGAAGAGACTACGAGAATACCATCCGTATTGAGTACCTGGAGCGGTTGAACTCTTTGTACGAAGAGTGGATTGAGTCGTATGAAGAGGAGAAGCTGATTATTGACACAGATGATATCGATTTTGTTAATAATCAGGAGGATCTGGGAAAAGTTATTGGAATGGTAGAACAGAGGCTGTTTGGTTTATTCAATTAAATTGCAAAGATTTATAAACCTTTCTATCTTAGAAAGCTATTGTGAAAAATGATAAACTGATTTTTCGGCTACAGGAAATTCCCGAGGGAAGCAGTAAACGTACAATTTCCCTGGATGGGGAAGATGTATCGGTTGAAGATTCAGTTAGCATTAACTCAGGTAGTTTAATTGTTGAGTTTTTCAGAGCAACACAGTTCATCGAAGTTAAATTTTCGTTCGATGTTATCGTGAAAATGATTTGTGACCGCTCTCTAAAGCCGTTTACAAAAAATGTTAATGGATCTTATCAAATTTTATTTGAACCCGATCCTGAAGATGAATATGAGGAAGAAAGCAGTGCAGTAAAACGAATTCCTGCTGATGATTTAACTCTCGATATCTCAAAAGAGGTACGGGATTCCATCATGCTGGAGATTCCTGTTAAAAAAGTTCATCCTGATTTTATTGATGATGATGGAAAAATCGTTGATTTTGAAACTCAGAAATTTGGAGATGAACCCTCAGACGAAGAAAGAATAGACCCGCGATGGGCTGAATTAAAAAAACTGAAGTAAACATTATAAATTATTAGTCATGGCACATCCTAAAAGAAAAACATCCAAAGCACGCAGAGATAAACGTCGTGCACACCATGCTTTGAAAGAAGTTCCGCTTGCAGAGTGCACCAATTGCGGGGCAATGCATAAATATCATCATGTATGCATGGAATGCGGGTACTACAGAGGCCGGCAGGTAGTAAACGTTTCTAATTAATTAAACAGACAGATCATGCTTATTGCTGTAGATGCGGTGGGAGGAGATCACTATCCTCATAACCCGATTCAGGGAGCAGTATTAGCCACGAAAGAGAATGCTGAAGTCGAAATACTTTTAGCGGGCCCGGAGTCAGTTGTCAAAGATGAGCTTGGAAAACTGGATTACGACAGCAGCAGGGTTCACATATTACACGCTCCCGAAATTATTGGGATGAAGGATTCGCCGGCTGCGGCAGTTAAAACCAAGAGAAACTCATCCATAACGCTCGGGCTTTCAGCCCACAAAAAAGGGGAGTGTGCTGCTTTTGTGAGTGCCGGTAACACCGGTGCACTTTTGGCTGCCTCTATGTTTCTTCTTGGAAAGCTTGATGGAGTTTTGAGACCTACTATCGCAGCAACATATCCCACTCTAAAAGGGATTAGTCTGTTGGTTGATGCAGGGGCCAATCTTGAACTAAAACCGCAAATGTACTATCAGTTTGCGGTAATGAGCTCTATTTACGCCAAAGAGATTATGAAAATTGATAATCCCACAATTGGTCTCCTTAATGTAGGCGAGGAACCAGAAAAGGGACTTGATATGCATAAAGAAGTGTATCAAATGCTCACCGACTTCGATTCTTTTAAAGGGAATATCGAAGGTGGAGATATCCTGCTGGGTAAAACAGACATTTATCTAAGTGATGGGTTTTCCGGAAATGTTTTGCTCAAGTTTGGCGAATCTATTCCCGAAATCCTGAAATCACTTCTTGCAAAAACAATGAAAGAGAAAGGTCTTGATGAACCTTCTCAAAAGCTTGTTTATGATGTGATTGGCACAACGATGAAGCCATTCAATTATGAACATGTGGGTGGAATTCCATTTCTTGGTGTGAATGGTATGAGCCTGGTAGGTCACGGAAGCAGTTCTCCTGTGGCCATCAAAAACATGATACTTAACGCCGTGAAATGTGTGGAGCACAAAATAAATGATAAAATTGTATCCACCATCAATAATAAAGAATCAGTAGAATGAGCCAGATCAGAGCAAAAATTACCGGTGTGGGTCACTATGTCCCGGATTATGTATTGACCAACAAAGAGCTGGAAACCATGGTCGACACCGACGATGACTGGATTCGATCCCGGACAGGTATTGCAGAAAGAAGGATATTAAAAGACCCAGATAAGGCAACTTCTTTTATGGCAACAAATGCAGCCAACGAAGCACTCGAAGATGCTGGTGTTGACGCTGAAGAAATTGACGTTATTATACTGGCAACAGTTACGCCGGATTACTTCTTCCCCGCCACAGCGGCTCTGGTTCAAAAACGTATTGGTGCAAAAAATGCATATGGATTTGATCTTTCAGCAGCCTGTTCCGGTTTTCTGTTTGCCCTTTCCACAGGAAGCGGTATGATCGAAGCGGGACGAGCCAAAAAGGTGTTGGTTATCGGGGCCGATAAGATGAGTTCCATTATTGATTACACCGACAGAACCACATGTATTCTTTTTGGTGATGCCGCAGGCGCAGTTGTTTTGGAAGAGGGAAGAGAGGGCGGAATTATTGACTATATACAGCGCACGGAAGGAGATGAAGAGTGTATGCTTTATCAGCCCGCTGGTGGAAGCCTGAACCCAGCTTCAGAGGAGACGGTTAGAAATAAAGAGCATTTTATTCGCCAGGATGGCAGAGCCGTTTTTAAGAAGGCAACAGAAGGCATGGCAGATGTATCCAAAGAAATTATGGATAAAAACGGGCTCACAGGTGATGACGTTGCCTGGCTGGTTCCGCATCAGGCAAACCTTAGAATCATCAGCGCAACCGCACGCAGAATGGGTCTCGATGAAGAGAAAGTGATGATTAATATTGATAAGTATGGAAATACCACTGCGGCAACGATTCCGCTATGTTTGTACGACTGGAAAGACAAACTGAAAACGGGCGATAAAATTATTTTATCTGCCTTTGGCGGAGGATTGACCTGGGGAGCTCTCTATTTGCAATGGACTAAATAACAGACAATTATGAAGGCGTATTTATTTCCGGGACAGGGTTCTCAAAAAGTAGGAATGGGAAAAGACCACTACTCATCCGATCCCCAATTTAAAAGTTATGTTGACAAGGCAGATCAGATTTTGGGCTACTCACTCAGCAGCCTGATGTTTGAGGGCCCGGGCGAAGAGCTTACTCAGACTCAACACACTCAGCCCGCAATTTTTGTGCATTCTTATGCTTTGTACCGGGTTTTAGATGAAAAACCTGATATGGTTGCGGGACACAGTCTTGGTGAATTTACAGCGCTTGCAGCAGCAGATGTTTTACATTTTGAAGATGCATTGAAACTTGTTTCTAAAAGAGGTGAGTTGATGCAGAATGCAGGTGAAGTAAATCCCGGAACAATGGCGGCAATTATTGGGATGGATGACGAAATCGTAGATCAGATTTGCGTGGAGGCGTCTAAGGAAGCAGGGAAACCCGTTGTACCTGCAAACTATAACTCGCCAGGCCAGCTCGTTATTTCCGGCGCTGTAGAAGCCGTGGAAAAAGCCGTTGAGCTTGCCAAAGAAAAAGGGTGTCGTATTGCTAAAATGCTGCCCGTTAGCGGTGCTTTTCACTCACCATTAATGAAGCATGTTTTTGACGAGTTCAGTAATGCGCTGAATGAGGTAGAGTTTAACGATCCCCAGTTTCCTGTATACAGTAACGTTACAGGAAAACCTGTGATAAATAGAAATGCCCTTAAAGAAAATGTTCTTAATCAGTTGGTAAGCCCGGTTAAATGGACTCAGACATTAAAAAATATGCAAGCAAATAAAGCTGATACGTTTGTGGAAGTTGGCCCGGGCAAGGTATTGCAGGGATTGGTAAAACGTACACTGGAAAATATTTCAATTGAAGGACACGAATAAGACAAGGATCATGGATTTAACTAAAAAAAATTGTTTGGTAACCGGCGGCAGCAGAGGTATAGGAAAAGCGATTGCGCTTAAATTTGCTCAGCTGGGTGCCAATGTCGCCATCACGTACGCGCGCTCCAAAGAAGCCGCCGATGAAGTGGTAAGTGAGATGAAGGAAAAGGGAGTAGACGCAAAAGCTTATCAGGCAGACGCTGTAGATCTTGGAAAAGCAGAAGATGTAATTTCTGATATTGTAACCGAGTGGGGATCTCTCGACGTATTGGTAAACAACGCAGGTATAACAAAAGATAATTTGATACTGCGAATGGACGAAAAAGCGTGGGATGATGTGATTCAAACTAACCTGAAAAGCGTATTTAACTACAGTAAAGCTGCTGTAAAGCCCATGATGCGTGCAAGAGGCGGCTCAATTATTAACATCAGTTCAGTCGTTGGGATTAGTGGTAATGCAGGGCAAAGCAACTATGCGGCATCCAAAGCCGGAATTATCGGGTTTACGAAATCGTATGCGAAAGAACTCGCCAGCCGAAATATCCGCGCAAATGTTGTCGCACCCGGATATATTACCACGGAAATGACAGAAAATCTGAGCGAAAAAGTACTGGATGCGATTAAAAATGAAACACCATTGGGCAGGCCGGGCGAACCGGATGAAGTCTCTAATACGGTTGCTTTTTTAGCATCATCATTAAGTTCGTACATTACAGGCGAAGTAATTCGCGTGGACGGCGGGATGGCCATGTAGAACCAATTTGTCATCAGGCTATATAGACATGTTATTTTATACTGATATGTTGTATTTTCTGATGTCTTTTTTACGAAATCATTTATTAAACAATAACCAAATATAAGGTCTAAACATGTCACAAGACGTAGAAGCAAAAATCAAATCAATTATTGTAGACAAACTTGGAGTAGATGAATCTGAAGTAGTGGGTGAAGCTAATTTCACAAACGACTTGGGTGCAGATTCTCTGGATACAGTAGAACTTATTATGGAATTCGAAAAAGAATTTGATATGAGTATTCCTGATGAGGATGCTGAAAACATTGCCACTGTTGGAGACGCAGTAAAATATATTTCTGAGAAGTCTTAAGAAACGCTTCAATTTTACCGATTTAATCACTTGAATTATGGCCGAACGCAGAGTAGTAATAACTGGAATCGGAGCACTTACACCCGTGGGAAAGACCGCTCCAGAATTTTGGAATGGTCTTGTTTCCGGGAAAAGCGGGGTGCGCCCGATAACACATTTCGATACGGACGATTTAACCACTAAATTTGCCGGTCAGATCGAAGATTATGATTCAGGTGACTATTTCGACAGGAAAGAGGCCCGACGTCTTGATCCTGTTACTCAGTATGCGATGATTGCGGCTGATGAAACCATCAAAGACAGCAATATTGACCTTGAAACAGTCGATAAAGATAAAATTGCTGTAATTGTTGGGACCGGAATCGGTGGAATGACCACATTCTATGAACAATCGGTTTCGCTGCACGAACATGGATCGCGGGGTGTAAATCCATTTTTCATCCCTATGCTGATACCCGATATGCCTGCCGGGCAAATTTCCATTAAATATGGATTCAGAGGTGCAAACTTCTGTGCAGTTTCGGCTTGTGCAACCGGCTCGCATAATATCGGTCTTGCCTACGATTCAATACGTTACGGACAATCAGAAATGGCTGTTTGCGGTGGTACGGAAGCTCCTGTTTGGAGAATTGGTGTTGCAGGATTCTCATCCATGAGAGCACTTTCAAAACGAAATGAGGAACCCGAAAAAGCATCGCGTCCGTTTGATAAGGATCGGGACGGCTTTGTGCTTGGTGAAGGTTCTGCAATGATGTTTCTGGAATCTCTGGACTCTGCCCTGGCACGCGGAGCCCGAATTTATGGTGAAATTGTAGGGTATGGCTATTCAGCTGATGCCCATCATATTACAGCACCCGATCCTGAAGGAAATGGTGTGATTCTTGCACTGAATAATGCGTTGAATATGGCAGGTATCACAGCAAAGGATGTCGATCACATTAATATGCATGGAACTTCAACACCGTTAGGCGATATAGCAGAAACGAACTCCATCAAGAAAGTATTCGGAGATCACGCCTACAATATCAACCTGAACTCCACCAAATCGATGACGGGGCATATGCTGGGAGCTGCAGGCGCTGCAGAGTCAGTAGCGGCTCTGCTGGCAATTTATCACAGTACGGTGCCTCCTACAATCAACCAGGAAAATCCCGATCCGGAGTGCGATCTCAATTATACTCCCAATAAAGCTGTTGAGCGTGATATTACATACGCTTTAAATAACGCTTTTGGCTTTGGCGGACACAACACAACTCTGGTCTTTAAAAAATTCGAAAAATAGAGTATGCTTAACAGGCTCAAAACATGGTTCGGTATCGATCCGGAATCAAACCATAATGAGCCCTCAAGCAGAATAGCCGAATTAGGAAAAGTTCTGGGGTATGAAATACCCGCAGAACATGAAGTACTTTTCAAAAGGGCACTAAGGCATCGTTCAATTGTTGATAACAACAAGTATGAGTCTTTTGAAACGTATGAAAGACTCGAATTCTTGGGAGATGCCGTTCTGGATCTTATTATTACTGAAATTCTATTCGAGATCTATCCAAAGGAAAATGAGGGATACCTCACAAAGCTTCGGGCGAAAATTGTGAGAGGAGACACGCTATGCGAACTCTCAAAAAACCTGCAGCTAAATGAATATTTGGAAGTGGGAGAACGTGCAAGCGGGCAGGGTATTGAACTCTCTAAAAGTGTTCTTTCTGATGTGTTTGAAGCCCTGGTAGCTGCAATTTATATTTCAGGCGGCTATAGAAGTGCTTTTGAGTTTGTGCGCAGAACTGTTGAGAGCTATCTCGATTTCGGAGAAGTGGTGAACCACATCGATAACCACAAAAGTATCTTAATGGAGTTCTCTCAGGCAGAAAAATGGGATTTACCAACCTATAAAGTAATTTCAGAAACCGGGCCGGGCCACAACAAAACGTTTACCATTGCGGCATTTGTAAACGGGAAAAGGCTGGGCGAAGGCCGGGGTAAAACCAAAAAGAAGGCTGAACAGAAAGCTGCCAAAGATGCCCTTCAAAATTTAGGCATTAAAGAATAATCTTCATCCGATAGCTTTTTTTTGATAACTTCCTCACTGATATTTTCAGACATTCTGTTTGTTTGTGCCGATATCTCTTCTAACGACAATATCTTATGATTGCACAACTTCTAAAACCGGAAATTGATGAGCTCATTCAGAAAAAGGAGTGGGTTGCCATAAAAGAAGCTTTGGAAGACGTACCGGCTGTTGATGTTGCGGAAATACTTGAAGAACTTGAGCCGGAAATTGCCATTGTCATTTTTCGACTGCTAAAAAAGAGTAAAGCCGCCGATGTTTTTTCCTACCTGAGTTCCGCAAAAGGCGTAGAGCTGCTCGAAGTATTTAGCCGTCAGCAGCTAAGCGACGTGATGAACAATCTTGAACCTGATGAGCGGGTTGCCCTGATGGAAGAGCTGCCGGGCGATCTCACACAAAAGGTCCTCAACTCGATGGCAAAGGACGATATTGCACAGATTCGGAGGCTTCTGGGGTATCCTGCGGAGAGCGTCGGCCGATTGATGACCACCAATTACGTACGTATTAAAAGTGACTGGACCGTAAATAAAAGTTTTGAGCATATCCGTAAATATGGCCGTAATGCCGAAACTGTAAACGTTATATATGTTGTAGACGAAGATGAAAAACTGATTGATGACCTTCGTTTAAACCAGTTTATTCTTGCCGAACCCGATACCGTTATATCAGACATCATGGACAACTCGTTCGAGGCCCTGAGCGCTTTTGACGACCAGGAAGAGGCTGTTCGAATGCTCAGTAAGTACGACAGGGTTGCCCTGCCGGTTGTGGACTCTGGGGGCATTCTCGTAGGCATTGTTACTGTTGACGACGTTCTTGATGTGGCCGAAGAGGAGACAACGGAAGATATGCAGCTGATGGCGGGTATGAGCGCACTGGACAGGTCGTACTCTGAAACGGGTATTAACGATATGGTTGGCAAACGTATTGGCTGGCTGATATTACTGTTTTTAGGGCAGATGTTCACCGTAACTGCTATGGCCGGCTACGAAGATACACTGGCTGCTGCTGCTGTACTGGCACTTTTTATTCCCATGATTATTTCGAGTGGTGGTAACTCCGGTTCTCAGGCGGCGACACTGATTATACGTTCACTCTCAACGGATGACTTGAAGCTTGACGACTGGTTCGGAGTACTCAAAAGAGAAATGCTGTCCGGGCTTTTTCTTGGCAGCATCCTTGGCATTATGGGAACAATTGTGATTAGTTTTTGGATGGTAATTCGTGGAGAACCTTTCTCGTTTGAGATATTTATGCAGGCCTTAACGGTTGGATCCAGCCTGGTAGGTGTTGTACTTTTTGGGAATATAAGCGGGTCGATGCTGCCGTTTATTATGTCGAAATTCGGACTTGATCCAGCTGTTACCTCCGCCCCGTTCGTTGCCACACTCGTAGACGTAACGGGAATAATCATCTACTTCTCAATAGCAGTATTTCTTCTTAAAGGAGTTGTACTATAATTAAACATTAAAAAAGATTATGAAACAGTACCTGGATCTTGTAGAGAACGTAATGAAAAACGGTGTGTGGAAAGAAAACCGCACGGGTGTAAGAACACTGTCGAATTTTGCTGAATTTTACCGGGTGGATCTTTCAAAAGGATTCCCGCTTTTAACCACTAAAAAGGTGTTTTTTAAATCTGTAATTATGGAGCTTCTGTGGTATTTAAGGGGAGAAGATCACATTAAATGGCTCCGGGACGAAAATAATGTGCATATATGGGATGCCTGGGCTGATGATGACGGTTATGTAGGGCCCATTTATCCCGTGTTATGGCGAAGATTTCCCATGGCAAAAGCTAAAGATGGATCTGTTTACAGGCCTTTGGGCAGCAGTGAGGAGAAAGATTGGAGCTACGAAGAGTTTGATCAGGTTCAGAATGCAATCCATATGCTAAAGACCAATCCAAATAGCCGTCGTATTGTAGTTTCTGCCTGGCATCCGGGCTTGCTAGATGAAATGGGGCTGCCGCCATGCCATCTCATGTACATTTTTAATGTATCTGGAGGTAAACTTCACTGCCATTTAACTCAGCGTTCAGGTGATATTGCCCTGGGCATTCCCTTTAACCTGGCTTGCTATTCGGCACTCACCATGGCCATTGCAGGTGAGGTGGGGTTGAAACCGGGTACATTTGCACACACAATCGTAGATGCCCACATCTATGAAAATCATATGGAAGGCCTGAAGGAACAGCTTAGCCGTGAGCCCGGCACCTTACCCAAACTCGAGATTGCCAGGAAACCGGTTGATGAGCTTGAATTCGGTGATTTTAAACTAACGGGTTATAACCCCCAGCCGCCTATTAAATTCCCTGTAGCTGTATGAAACTGATTTTAATAGCAGCACACGATCCAAATTTGGTAATCGGTAAAGATGGAGATCTTCCCTGGCACTATCCCGAAGATTTGAAATTTTTTAAAAGAACCACCATGGGGTGCCCTCTTTTGATGGGGAGGATTGTTTTTGAAGAACTGAATGAAAAACCACTTCCGGGACGAGAGAATGTGGTACTCAGCCGATCAAAAAAGTATGACCATGTTCCAACATTTTCCGCAATTGATGATGCACTGAAATACCTTAGCGATCATGACAAGGTTTTTGTGATTGGCGGGGGAAAAATATACGAGCAAATGATTGGTTTAGCGGATCAACTAATCATAACTGAAATAAAAGAAGAGTATGAGGGAGATACAGTCTTCCCTGAATACAGAAATGATATTAATTCTGTTTGGAAAGAGACCTGGCGGGAAAGCCATGAAGAATTCGATTTTGTAAAGTATGAACGAATTTAAAACCTGCTTACGTAGAAGGAGGCAGGGATCTATCTAACTTTTATTATCCCGGTCATGTCCTGGCCTTGACTGTGCCGGAGGGTCGCTCGCTGGAAATGTTTGCCGGAGCTCATCGTTCAGATCTTTCTTTTTTTGATCCTTTTTCTTCTCTTTCTCGGCTTTTTGATCCTTTTCTTTCTTATCAGTCATTGTTTACGTGCGTTTTAAAATTGAACTGTATTATTGTTCTTTATTCGACACATTAATTAAAACAGTGTACTTATAACTAGCATTCATTTTGGTAAAAAGCCAAAATTATCTGGTAATGAGCCATGTTAAAATTAACAATTTTGTTTGAAGATTTTCTCAGACTCGGGCCTAAATCTCTTTTAAATGCACCAAATAGGGTTTAACAACCGGTTTTGTTAAAGCGATAATGTGTTTGGTATCGGCCGCTTTCGAAAACTCAATGGCGTTATTGCCATCTTCCAAAATCCAAATACTCTCGTTTTCATACTTGTAAGCTTCACTATAGCTCTCATTAGCTTCGTAGTAAAACTGAATGCTCTCATCATCATGTGGAAAGCCGCTTTTCTTTAAATATTTTTTGGTTTTCTGATGAACCTCTTTTCTGTTTTGCTCGCGCTCTTTTCGCCCGGAAAACGACGTTCTGAAAAGTCTGCGGTTCAAAAATCTGTCAGACAGATCGGCAAGTATCTTGTCCTGATGCCCTCTCCACCCCTTGATGGTGATGAAAATATCATTATCATCTAGTGATAAATACTGCATCATCATCTCATCAGAGATCATCTTTCTGGAGGACGGTTTTTTTCTGATAAAATAGGTTAGAGGCTCGGAAAGTATGGGGACATCTACGCCGTTTTCAATCAGAAATTGTGCACGTTCAAAGATTTTGCGAAGTAAAACATCGGCACTGAGCACGGTTTTGTGCAGATAGACCTGCATATACATAAGACGCCTGGATAGAATGTAATTTTCAACAGCATAAATCCCTTTTTTCTCAATAACCACATTCCCTTTAAAAACCCGCATGGTTTTTAAAATGCGATTTATTCCAACCGATCCCTCAGAAACGCCGGTAAAAAAACTATCGCGTTTCAGGTAGTCAAGCCGATCCATATCGAGTTGAGAAGAGATGAGCTGGTGCAGAAATTTTTTGGGATAAAGATTCTTAAAAATCGAGATCGCAATATCAAGCTCTCCGTCAAACTCTTCGTTGAGCGACTCCATAATTTTAAGACTCATCATCTCGTGGTTAAAGTCACGGATAAGTGTATGTTCAAGTGTGTGCGAAAGCGGACCATGGCCAATATCGTGCAACAAAATGGCAATAAGTGTACCACGTACTTCAGCATCGCTTAGCGTGGTGTCTTTTTCTCTCAATATTTTAAGAACCCGCTGCCCCAGCTCCATGGCTCCAATTGCGTGAGAAAAGCGGGAGTGCTCAGCTGCTGGAAATACAAGATATCCTAATCCAAGCTGTCGTATTCTGCGAAGTCGTTGCACAAATGGGTGGTCAATAAGGCGAAGAACAACGCCCTTCGGAATAGTGATAAATCCATGTACAGGATCACTGAAAATTTTGTATTGCGTGCTTTTATCCATTGTTCAGGTTCTTAAACAGGTACTGTTTTCTGTCTGGCAATTCAGGTAGCCGTGCAGGCCGCTGTTTCTCAAGGTTGTACCAAACACCGGTTGTTTTGGCAACAGCTTTTAAGGTATGGTTTTTTTTGTCGTAAATGGCTTGTATTCCGTCAATGCTGCTATTTCCATACTCTTCAACCGAACTCCCCGCAAGCAGGGACTCTCCAAGTAAAACCGGCTGTACATAATCGATCTCCAGGTGAACCAATACAAAACTAAAGCCTTGATTCATACTGTTATTAAACTCCGGTATAGCCCGAATAAAATCGATTCTTGCCTCTTCAAAATAGGTATTGAACACAGCATTATTTACATGGTTGAGTGGATCGAGGTCTCTAAACCGCACCTTAATTTCAGTCCAGTGAGAAAATTGATCTTTATGATAGGGTGGTTTAATCATCTGAGAGATTTTTTCGGATATTTAATGTTTTGATGAAATGAATGGTTCAAACAGTTCGGATGCTTATATTAATGACTTAAATATAAACAGATAAAAGAGTAATAATGTTTGATAACGAAACTCAGAAATTTTTCGAAGAACTCATCATCACGCCCAGCCCAACCGGCTACGAATCTGCAGGGCAAAAAGTATGGAAGAATTATGTTTCACAGTTTGCCAATAAAGTAGAATCTGATACATACGGGTCTGCCATGGCAAAAATTGAGACCAATTCTGTGGTGCCAACCATCATGATTGAAGCACACGCCGACGAAATTGGGATGGTGGTACAGCACATATCAGACAAAGGTTTTATTACTCTTAATAAACTAGGTGGCAGCGACTCGACCATAGCGCGCGGCAAAAAAGTATACATTCACAACAAAAACGGCACTGTTACGGGTGTTGTGGGCAACACAGCAATTCACCTGCAGGACAACAAAAACGGGGGAGGCAAGCAGCCGGCCTGGAAAGATATTTTTGTGGACATTGGGGTGTCGAGCAAAGAGGAGGCGCTGCAGCTGGTACAGGTTGGAGACCCCGTAATTTATACCGATGAGCTTGAATTTTTAAACGACGATATTGTAACAGGACGTGCATTAGACAACCGGGTAGGTGGTTTCGTAATTGCCCAGGTGCTTAAGAATCTGAGCAAGCGTAAGAAAGAGCTCAAAGTAAACATCATGGCCTTGAACTCTGTTCAGGAAGAGGTGGGAGGTTTTGGCGCACGAATGATGAGTTTTCGCCATATGCCCGATGCAGCTCTTGTAACAGATGTAACTCACGCAACAGATTCGCCTGGAATCAACAATAAGGAGCACGGCACTGTGACGCTGGGAGGAGGGCCTTCGGTTCAGCATGGCGGAGCGAATCACCCGGCAGTGGTAAGGCTGATAGAAGAAACAGCAGCCAGGAAAGAGATTACTATTCAGCATGAGGCCACAAGTGTACGAACAGGAACAGACACCGATAGCATTTTCTACCAAAAAACAGG
>DATGBT010000143.1:0-2633 GCA_035312505.1 Balneolaceae bacterium
CAGGAGCCGTTTCACTCGCACTTGCAAGAGCGCTGGACGATCTGAATGAAGACGTACACTCTGTACTGAAAGATCAAAACCTGCTTACAAGAGACGACAGAATGGTAGAACGTAAAAAATACGGTCAGCCTAAAGCACGTAAGAAATTCCAGTTCTCTAAACGATAATTTGGTTTAAGGTTTATAGTTTAAGGTCTAAAGTTTAAAACCCTAAACATCGAACTTTAATCATCCAACACACTCAAAAACACATACACAGCGACCCGTCGTTGGGTGTCCTGTTAAAACAGACAGGATTGACGTACGGGAATGACCTGTGTAGAGGATAAACTCAAATAAAACATATACCATGCCTAAATCTGCAACAGTAGAAGAATTACTCAAGTCCGGTGCCCACTTTGGACACCTTACCCGTCGCTGGAATCCAAAAATGAAGGAATTTATCTTCATGCCCAGAAACGGAATCCACATCATCGACCTCAAGAAAACGGTTCAATATCTTCAGGAATCGCTCGATGAAGTGACCAAACTTGCCCGAGCCGGTAAAACCATCCTTTTTGTAGGCACGAAAAAGCAAGCCCAGGAAATTATCAAAACCGAAGCGATTCGCTGCGGAATGCCTTTTGTAACGCACAGATGGCTGGGGGGAATGCTCACTAACTTCAGTACCGTTCGCAAAAGCATCTCCAGAATGGAAGAGATTGAGAAGATGAAAACCGACGGTACATTTGATGAGCTCACGAAGAAAGAGGGCCTGATGCTGGAGCGTGAGCAGGAAAAACTTGAGCAGACTCTTGGCGGTATCGCCAACATGAATCGTCTGCCGGGAGCTATTTTCGTGGTGGATACGATTAAAGAACACATTGCCATGAATGAAGCAATTAAACTTAATATACCAATCGTGGCCATGGTTGATACCAACAGTGACCCTGATACACCCGA
This sequence comes from Balneolaceae bacterium, assembly GCA_035312505.1. Lineage (GTDB taxonomy): Bacteria > Bacteroidota > Rhodothermia > Balneolales > Balneolaceae > Rhodohalobacter. The sequence goes on from DATGBT010000143.1 coordinate 942, forward strand.
CTATATTATTCCTGCTAACGATGATTCTGCCCGAACCATACAGCTGGTAACTTCACTGGTTGCCGACGCGATAGCTGAAGGTAATGCCGAGCGTGAAGCGATGAAAGAAGAAGAGCTGATGGAAAAAGCTGCCGAAGAGGCCAAAGCGTCCACCGGTGACGATAAAGAGGATGAAGTTGCAGCTGAAACGAAAGTAACCAACACCAAGCGCAGAAAACGACGACGTAAAAAGTCAGCTGACGACGCATCAGAAAGCTCCGCAAAAGAAAGTGAAGAATCATCTTCAGACAGTGAAAAGGCTGATGATTCATCAGACGACGAGAAAGAATAAACAACGATTTACGTAAACTTTTAAACAAACTATTGTAGACATGAGCATTAGTGCAAAAGACGTTATGAAACTACGGCAGGCCACAGGCGCCGGCATGATGGATTGCAAGAAAGCACTCGCTGAAGCTGATGGCGATTTTGACAAGGCGGTTGAAGTACTTCGCAAAAAAGGCCAGAAAGTATCAGAAAAACGTGCCGACAGAGAGGCCGAAGAGGGAGTGGTACTCATTAGAATTAGTGACGACCACACCAAAGCTTCCGCCATCGAACTGAATTGTGAAACTGATTTTGTTGCCAGAAATGACGATTTCCAGGCAAAAGGAGAGGCGTTTCTGAATGCCGCCTTTGAACATGAAGCAAAATCTGTTGCCGATATCAAAAAGCTTGAAGTGGACGACCTTACCATTGAGAAACATCTCGAAACCATGGTCGGTAAAATTGGTGAGAAGATCGAGATCAGTAAAGTGATCTACATCAATACCTCCGGTCACTTAATCAAATATATTCACCCAGGAAATCAGCTTGGCGTTATCGTTGAGTTTGAAAGTGAGCTCGCCGACGAAGAGATTGGCAAAGATGTGGCCATGCAGGTTGCAGCCATGAATCCTATTGCGGTAACCCGCGATGGCGTGGATGCCACACTGGTGGAAAAAGAGCTTGAAATTGCCAAAGAACAGCTCATTAACGAAGGGAAACCTGAAGAGATCGCTGAAAAAGCTGCTAAAGGTAAGCTTCGTAGATTTTATGAAGAGCGTGTACTGCTAGAGCAAAAATTTGTGAAGGACAACGGAGTATCCGTTAAAGAGTACCTGGAACAGAATGATGCCCCACTGGCTACCTCCTTTCATCGAATTCAGCTCGGTGAGTCCTGATATATATCCCTTTTAAAAAAGCTACCAAACGGTAGCTTTTTTTTTGGATTTTATTTTCTAAAATGGCAGCCTTCGGTTACATTCTTGTAGCAATTAATCAGGCCCTTTGTAAATCAACAACATCTAAACCTATTCAATTTTGGCTGAACAATTTAAACGCATTCTATTGAAACTGAGCGGTGAAGCCCTTCTGGGAAAGCAAGGGCACGGGATTGATGCCGACATGCTAGCTCTCTATGCCGATGAAATTAAATCGGTTAAAGAGGCCGGAGTCGAAATTTCCGTTGTAATCGGCGGAGGTAACATCTTCAGGGGAGTGAAGGGCGCAACCGCAGGCATGGATCGTGTGCAAGGCGACTATATGGGCATGCTCGCCACCATGATCAACAGCATGGCGCTGCAGGACTCTCTTGAACGAAAAGGTATCCACACGCGTCTGATGAGCGCCATCCGTATGGAAGAGATCGCAGAACCCTACATTCGCCGCAGA
>DATGBT010000144.1:0-19846 GCA_035312505.1 Balneolaceae bacterium
AGATGTTTGATGACCTGGTCCATAATTTATCTTTCAATGGCAGCTTTAGATTTTACTGCCGGCCTGTATCCGGTGCTGGTTAAGCTGATGCGGTTTTTGACATATATTCCGTGAAAAGATCATCCACCTGAGCCACATTAAAACCTTCACTCTGCAGAAAAGCGGCAGCAACGGCAGACCGTGCACCCGTCATGCAGTGTACATAGATTTTTTTATCATCCGGAAGTTCATCCTTTCTGTCCAGAAGCCTCGTATGCGCAATATTCAATGCGCCATCGATGTGCGATTCCTCAAATTCAGTGGCCTTTCGAACATCCAGAATCATGCTGCTGTCATCTCCGTTATCTGCAACATCAAACGTCACCATTTCCATCACCCTCATATCGCCTCCCTGCTCCTTATACATCAGCAGGTCATCGGGCGTGCAGTAACCCACTACGTTATCGAGGCCTATTCTGTATAGGTCTCGCGCCGCCTCATCCACATCGTGATTACGAACCACCATGTAAATCTCTTTTTCTTCGGTTACGTACGAGCCCGCCACTGTATTGAACTGCTTATTCAAAGGCGAGGAAAGGGAACCGGGAATATGGCCTGAAACAAAATCTCCTCGGCTTCGGGTGTCAAGAATTACTGCATTCTCTTTTTGTGGCAGCAATTCCAGCTCTTTTTGGGTTAAATGTTTGGGTGACGGCACGCCCCCTATAACGGCCGGACCTCTTCGGTTATCCCGTTTCATGCGGGCAAAATAGAGTGGTGGTTCTGGCTGCCCTTCAAGAATAAACTTCACAAACTCCTCTTCTGATGAGGCCGACTTCACCGAGTTGTTGTATTTCAGCTCATACCCAACTGTTGACTCAGGAATGGCGCCCAACGCTTTTCCACACGCACTGCCTGCACCATGGCCAGGCCACACCTGCAGATATTCGGGCACATTTTTAAACTGTTCCACAGACTTAAAAAGAGTTCGCGCTGAGGGCTCCATAACGTTTTTTTGCCCTGCTGCCGACTCCAGCAGATCTGGACGCCCTACATCTCCCACAAATACGAAATCTCCGGTAGCAATACCCATTGGTTCATCAGCAACGGCTCCGTCAGTTACAAAGTAGCTTAAATGTTCAGGAGTATGCCCGGGCGTAAACCACGCTTTGATTCTAATATTTCCAATCTCAATTTCGTCGCCGTCTTTAAGCAATTGGTAGTTGTAATCGCTGTCGATCAGCCATTCATACTTCCAGTCGGCATCTCCTTCATCCGAGGCGTACACTTTTACACCTCTCTCTGCAAATTCTCGCAGGCCGGAAATGAAGTCTGCGTGAATGTGGGTATCTGCGGCAGCCACAATTGTCAGATTTTGGCGGGCAGCCTCTTCGATATACTGGTCAATATCCCGCATCGGATCGATTATCATCGCTGTTCCATTGGCCTGGCATCCAATCAAATAAGCATACTGAGCCAGTTTTTCTTCAAAAAATTGTTTAAAGTACATGGTTCTTACTGGTTTTGTTCTTGTTGATCTGTTCTTATCTGTTAATTTCTTTACTAATCACACAATTCCTCTGCAAGCGAATCAAATCTAATGCATCATAACGACCGATCTGTTTATTCATCCACACGTTTTTCCTGAAGTGAATAGGCTTTTTCACCCTCTTTTAGCCACACACCCCATATTTTGCTGTAGGGGTGAATAAGGTCTGTTTTCCCCGTTTCGTTTACAAGCTCACCGCCACGATTCACCCACTCAAATATACCTCCATAGAGATTCCGGACGTTTGTATAACCGGCTTCCTGCAACTTCTCACCAATTTTTTCACTGCGATAGCCTACTGAACAATACAGTATAATAGGTTGATTTTTATCTGCATCAGGTAGAGAGTCTTTCGTAAATACATTGTATCCAACATGCTTCGCTCCCGGAATATGGCTCACCAAAAATTCCTCTTCTTCCCTGGCGTCGAGCAAAAGGTAGTTTTCATCATTTAAAGCAGAAAGTGAATCTACTGCAATAAACGGAACCGACTCAGAGAGAATAGTATTTAAGAACGCATCGAAAACGGGGTTTTCCGTCTCCGGGTCTGATTTACAGGATACGGTCATCATCAATAAACTTAAAAAAAGCGGCAATATGTCACGGCACGCTTTGTGGTTTAGAATCATATTATAAAATAGAGTTTTCAGGATAGACTGCATAATTTCGTCGGTTAAACATCTGTTCATGTTAGTGCACTATATTTACTGTCGTAGAGCCTAAATTTAGATTCACTAAATCTCAATGTGGCTCACTCGAATTTGCATGACCATTCGGTAAGCTTTCTCATATGGATTCATGCGGAATGGGAGGTTAAAACAGTAGAATTGTAATAGTCACATTTACAGTTATAAAATTAGCATGGTAACTTTTTTTTAATTCTTAAAACTCAAAACTGATGATAAAATTATTAATACTCTCTGTTATAATGGTATTCGGCAGTCTGTCATCTGCTGAAGATCCTGAACATTTTGTAGTCCTCACCTCGGATGATTCCGAAACACAAATGATGGCCATGGTTCTTGCTACGCAATCTCTAAATAAGGATGTTGCCATTTCGGTGCTTTTATGCAGCAACGCGGGGTACCTTGCCATAGAGGGAGAAGAGTCCCCATTATTTGCCCCGGCAAACAGATCACCTAAACAGCTGCTAACCGGCCTGATTGAGCGTGGAGTTGAGGTGAATGTATGTGGAATATTTCTTCCCAATCGTAACTACACGGAAGAAGATTTGCTGGAAGGTGTAGGTATTGCCAGTCCGCCCGACGTAGCCGAATACATGAGAAAACCCGGTGTCCGATTCTTTACTTTTTAAAACCGTGAATTCTTTTAAATTGAAACATGCTGAAGAATAAACCCACATGGATTAAGCTTCTGATTGTTTGCATTGGGTGTATTGTCATTGCCAGCATAATTGGACTTATCATTTCAACCTTCACTTAAATTTACCGGATCATGAAAAAGAATATGGGAACCGTTGACAAAGTCATTCGCATAATTGTTGCCATCGTTATTGGCGTGCTTTATTTCACCGGACAAATTACCGGCACCGCCGCCATTATTCTCGGTATACTTGCAATTGTATTTTTATTAACCAGTATTGTAGGCACCTGTCCGCTTTATCTGCCTCTGAGCCTTTCAACAAAGAAAGATTAATTCATAAAATCGCCCGCCATTATGGCTAAACGAATTCTCATTGCCGGCGGGGGGCACTCATCTCTGCCCATCATTAAAATGGGTGGCCAATGGAAAAAGAGAGGATACTCTGTATCACTAATCTCATCGGAACCGTACTTGGTCTACTCTGGCGGCCTTCCCCAGTTTATGGGAGGATTTTACTCTTTTGATGAGATCTCCATCAATCTGAAAAGCCTCTGTAAGAGATACAGCACAGAATTTATTCACGACACGGTTACATCGCTGGAGTCAGATAATAATCTCATAAAAACAGAGAGTGGCCGTGATTACAATTATGACGTATTGTTGATAAACGTTGGTGCAAAAACAGACGTAAAAACCCGGGCCGAAAATGTATACCCGGTTAAGCCGATGCCAGAGCTGGTTCCGTTATTAAACAGACTCAAAGAAGGGACCATAAAACAACTGCTAATTGCAGGAGGTGGTGCAGCCGGAACCGAGATTGCACTCAACATTTCTCATCCCGATTCTGCCATTCAAACAGAACTTACGCTTTATGAGCATCAGTCGTCCATTCTTTCATCCTTTCCTGAAAAAGCTGCCCGAATAGCTTCAGATACCCTGAATAAGCGAGGTGTAACCATAAAAACAGGCAGATCTTATAGTAAAGAAGACACAAATAATTTTACTGCTGTAATTGACGCAACCGGAAACAGTCCGTCTTCCTTGTCTCTGCATCATGATCTGGCCACAGGACAGCAAAACCGCATTCTCACACGGTCCTCTCTGCTTGTTAACGGAACAGACAATATCTTTGCTGCCGGAGATACAGCCGATGTAGATGGCAATAACTATGCCGCTGTTGGCGTTCATGCCGTCAAACAAGGGCCGCTGCTCCGCAAGAATATTATACAACTGCTCGAAGGCCGCGAACTTAAATCCTACAAGCCATACCCCGTTAATCCCCTCATACTCTCCAATGGCAATAGTGATGCGATCTTTACTGCAAATGGATTTTGCAGCCGTGGAGAGTGGGCATCTGTCTTAAAATTTGTTTTAGACATGAACTGGCTCGAAAAATATACACAGCCGCGACACAATCGCAGGAGTCTGCCGAAACTTCTTAATGCAGGTTACAAACGGGCGAACAAAAAGTAGTATGCGGGCATACAGAGAGCGATTTGGTGCTAAATTAATTCTGTGTGGTCTTTGCTCGCCGAAACAGAAACTTCTATCTTATCGAGGTAATAAAAATAATAATTGATATCTCTGTATATGACTTTTTTAAACATATTTTTTATGATGGCACCCCCCGATGGCGATGGTGGCGGAGCCATGATTAACCTGCTTTTTTTGGGAGCTATTTTCTTTGTTTTCTACTTCTTTATAATCCGTCCGCAAACCAAGCGGCAAAAAGAGGTGCAGAAAAAAGTAAGCGAAATGAAAAAGGGCGATAAAGTTGTGACCGGCGGCGGTATGTACGGTATCGTGAACTCCATCGATGATGATACAGTTTTATTGGAAATAGACAGTGGAGTAAAAGCACGATTTCAAAAGAGCTCTATTACAGACGTTAACCCGGGAAAGAACAAATAAACGTCTCTTTCACTCTCTTCCCCGCGTTTTCGAGAGTGTATGAACCAACATTGAATCCAGTTTTATATGTCAGACACAACCTTCAATACGATACCGGAAGCCATTGAGGATATCCAAAATGGAAAGATGATTATCGTGGTAGATGATGAAGACAGGGAGAACGAAGGGGATTTTGTGATGGCTGCCGATGTTGCCACACCCGAAGCCATCAATACAATGGTGAAGCACGGACGCGGCCTGGTTTGTGTGCCTATTACGGACCAGCGGGCACGTGAGCTTGACCTGGATTATATGGTGACCGAAGGAGCAGATCCGGACGAGGCCGCATTTACCATTTCGGTAGATCACAAAAACCTGACTACAACCGGAATTTCCGCTCCCGACCGTGCCAACACAATAAAAGAGCTCATTAACCCCGACGCCAAGCCCTCAGATTTTCGACGGCCCGGGCATGTTTTCCCGCTAAAAGCCGTGGATGGGGGTGTATTGAGGCGCGCAGGACATACAGAGGCAGCTATCGATCTTGCCCGCCTTGCCGGGTTTTCTCCAGCTGGTATTATCTGCGAAATAATGCACGATGATGGCGAAATGGCCAGGCTTCCAGAGCTCATAAAACTGGCTGATAAATTTGGGATGAAGCTGATCACCATCAAGGATCTTATTGCCTATCGAATGAAGCATGAGTCCCTGGTAAAGAATATTATGTCGGTTGATATGCCTACTATTCATGGAGATTTCAAGCTTCATGTTTTTGAGGAAAAGCTGACCGGCGAGCATCACCTTGCACTTACAAAAGGCGTTTGGGGAAAAAATGATCCGGTTCTGGTGCGCGTGCATTCGGCAAATCCCCTGGCCGATATCTTTGGCAGTAAACGCAGTGACAAAACCGGACTGCTCCATCAGAGCTTTAAACTGATTGAGCAGGAGGGACGTGGTGTGGTTCTTTATATGGACCAAACAAGCCGGGAGTACAGTATTATCGACCAGATTACTGTTATTAAACTTCAGGATGAAGGACTCTCCAAGGAAGAAATTCGGTCAAGACTTGGTGCAAAAATGGACTCCAGGGATTACGGTGTGGGAGCTCAGATTTTACATTCGCTGGGCATCAGAAAACTGCGCCTGCTTACCAATAACCCCGTAAAACGAGTGGGACTCAACAGTTTTGGCCTCGAAATGACCGAAGAAGTACCTATTCCCATCGACCATCTTGATACCGATCATCCCGCAGAAAAAATAGACTCTCCCCAACAAAAAGAGGGATTTCTGAAACGTCTGCTGCTGGAATAAAAGTTAAGCCTCTATTGCGAGGTGTTCTGCTCTTCCATTCCCTCAGCACTCTCCTGCTCTGAAACAGTGGGTGATGACTGCATTTCATTTAAATCTTCACCGGAATCATCATTATTTTCTGTTTCCGGCATTAGTTTTTTATGAAAAAGTAGCAAAACAATGATGGATGTGCTTATAGCCATGTCGGCTACATTAAAGATGTAGGGAAACACGGGCCAGTCATTAATATGAAGCGTAAAGTGTATAAAATCTACCACATGCCCATCCAGAACACCACCGTACCCTCCAATAATCCCCATAAAAATACGATCAATAATATTTCCAAGGGCTCCACCCACAATCAGGCCCATACAAATTAAATAGCCTAAATTTGCACTGCTAAGATTGAATAAAATATAGCCCAGAATAGCTATGGTGGCAATAATAGCAATGGTGCTTATCACGGGAGTGGAAAGCCAGTCCATACCCAGGGCCATACCGGGGTTTTTGGTAAAATTAAATGCCAGCCAGCCCTCGATGATTTCATAGTAGTGAAGGCTCGGATCTGTTCGAACTTTAAATTTCGTGATCTGATCGATGATCACAATAATGACAGCCGGCACAAATAGTGCTGTTAACTTTTTCCCTGTAGATGACAATGGGCGTCCTTTTCGGTTTATCGGCGTTTTAGTTTTGCCTCGATACTGAGCTGCGTATGCGGCACTGCCTCAAGACGTCCTTTTGCTATTTTTTTACCTGTAACCTTGCATACACCGTAGGTTTTATTATCTATTCGTTTTAATGCATCATCCAGATAACGAATAAATTTTTTGGTACGGTTAAAAAGCATATAGGTTTTTTCGCGTTCCTGTGCGTCTGTGCCGGCATCAGCCATATGGAAGGAATATGCCGATTCATCCGAGGAATTTTCCATGCTTTCACGAAGCAGGTTCTGCAGAGTATTCAATTCATTTTCAGATTCATCTCTTTTCTTGAGAATGATCTGTTTAAAATACTCGAGCTCCTCATCACTGTAAGGAGATACTCTTTCGTTGTCTTTGTTTTCTTTTGATGAGGCCATAATCAACCAAGCTATTTATTAATTGTTCTGCGAATAGAAATTTCTGTGTCCATACCTTCAATATCCCACGTTTTAACGAAATCCGATACATCCAAAACCGACATCTGAATTTCCTCCGCTAATGTTTCTGATTTTATCGTATCTAAAGAAGATTCCACTGCTTTTTGAAGTTCTTCAGATCCGTCAAATCCAATAGTGATGCGGTCTGTCACGTCAAAGTCCGCTTCTTTTCTCATATTCTGGATTCGGTTAACAAACTCCCTCGACATACCTTCACGTATCAATTCGGGAGTCAACTCTGTATCCACAGCAACTGTAATGCCCTTCTCCGTTTCCACAGACCATCCTTGCAAACCACTTCTCTGAATCTCCAGTTCATCTGAAGTAATTCTTACGGAACTTCCATCGTCGAGTGTTAGTTCCAACACACCTTTATCTTCAAATTGAGAAATTTCTTCTGTACCTAGTTGTCCAACTTTGGCAGCTACTGCTTTCATCTTCTTGCCAAGCCGTTTACCCAGTACAGGGAAATTGGGTTTTGCTGTTTTGCTAACGATACCGGAATCGTCATCAACGTATTCAATTTCTTTAACGTTAACTTCATCCAGAATGATATCCTTTACAGCCTCTACTACAGATCGCTGCTCTTCACCCATTGGGAGTATAATTTTCGAGAGCGGCTGACGTACATTCACATCAATCTGGTTTCGAACTCTCAAAACCATAGAGCTGATAATTCTGGCCACATCCATTCTTCGCTCGAGCTGCTTATCAATAGCGGTCTCTTCAACGGTTGGATAGAAGGAGATATGCACCGATTCCTCATCCTGTTCCGAAACCTCATTAAGCCTCTGGTAGAGCCATTCACCGGTAAATGGCGCAATGGGCGACATGATTTTTGCAAGGCTCAGCAGACACTCAAACAACGTTTGATAGGCTGCTGTTTTATCGAGACTTTTCCCTTCTTTCCAGAATCGCCGCCTGTTTCGACGAATGTACCAGTTGCTTAACTCTTCAACAAAATTTTCGATCTCACGGGCCGCTTTTGTTGGCTCATACTCTTCCAGAAATTCGTCTGCTTGTTTTACAGTAGAGTTCAGCCTCGAGATAATCCACCGATCCATTTCGGTTCGTTCAGAAATAGACAGAGGAGTTCCGCTGTAGGTAAACCCATCAATATTGGCATAAAGCGCAAAAAATGAATAGGTGTTTACAATCGTATTGAAGAATTTTCTCTGAACTTCACTGAGCCCGTCTTTACTGAATTTTAAATTCTCCCACGGTGATGAGTTGCTCATCATATACCACCGAACAGTATCGGCACCAAAATCCTGAATCACCTCATTAGGATCTACAGAATTCCCTTTTGACTTGCTCATTTTTTCGCCGTTTTCGTCGAGTACCAGTCCGTTCGACACCACATTGTGGTAGGCCGGCTTATCAAAAAGCATCGTAGCCAGTGCGTGCAGGGTATAAAACCACCCCCGTGTTTGGTCCACACCTTCAGCAATGAAGTCTGCAGGGAAATTATTCGTAAATTTCTTTTTATTCTCGAAGGGATAGTGCCACTGTGCCCAGGGCATTGCCCCGGAATCGAACCAAACATCAAGCAAATCCGGTATTCGGCGCATGGTTCCGCCTTTGGGGCATTCCCACGTAAACGAATCTACCTGCGGACGGTGCAGATCAATCTCAACATCTTTGCCAATTCCGGCTTTCTTTTTCAGTTCTTCCACACTGCCAATACATTCAATGTACTCAGGGTTTTTATCACTCACCCAAATCGGGATTGGCGTTCCCCAGTATCGCTGCCGGGACACAGCCCAGTCTACATTATTTTCGAGCCAGGTTCCGAACCGTCCTGTTCCGGTACTTTCCGGTTTCCAGTTTATTTTTTTGTTCAGCTCCACCATCTTCTCTTTTACGGCAGTTGTTTTGATGAACCAGGACTCAACCGGGTACGACATCAGTGGGGTGCCTTTTCTCCAGTCGAAGGGATAGTTGTGAACATAGGTCTCGTGGTGGTACATCAACCCTTTCTCTTTAATTGCGCGGGAAATATCTTTATCTGCCTCTTTAAACCACATTCCGGCAAAATCTTCTACCTGGTCTGTAAAACATCCCTCCTCATCAATGGGATTAAACATCGGGATTCCGGCTTTTTTACAGGTTTCAAAGTCATCTGCACCAAAAGCCGGGGCCGTGTGTACAACTCCGGTTCCTTCATCTGTTGTAACGTAATTGGCTTCAATTACTTTCCAGGCCTTTTCTTTATCGATCTCTTGCAATGCGTAATCAAAAACGGGCTTGTAGTCCCACCCTAAAAGCTCTTCGCCTTTGTACGAATCCACAATCTCATATTCGTGATTCATGGATCGCTCAAGACAATCCTTCGCAAGAATATAGTACTCTGTTTTATCCCCTTCTGAGACCCGGATTTTTACATACTCAAGGTTCTTATTAACCGTGAGTGCCATATTCGAAATGATTGTCCAGGGCGTGGTTGTCCATGCGATAAAGAAAACGTTCTCATCTGCTTCCAGCGGAAACTTCACATAAATCGATGGGTCCTGCGTCTCCTCGTAACCCAGGCTTACCTCGTGTGAGGAGAGAACCGTTCCGCTACCGGGTGAATACCACTGTATTTTATATCCTTTGTAGACGAGTCCTTTGTCATAAAGCTGCTTAAATGCCCACCAAACTGATTCTATGTAATCATTTTCAAATGTTACATAAGGTTCTTCAAGGTCCACCCAATATCCCATCCGGTTTGTCAGGTTATCCCAAAGATATTTGTATTTCAGCACGCTTTCGCGGCACATAGCGTTGTACTCCGCCATTCCATACTCCTCAACCTGAGATCGCCCTTCAAGGCCCAGCTCTTTTTCAACTTCGATCTCAACGGGCAGGCCGTGTGTATCCCATCCGCCTTTGCGCTCCACACGAAACCCCTTCAGTGTTTTATACCTGCAGAAAAGGTCCTTAACGGTACGGGCCATCACGTGGTGAATACCCGGTTTGCCATTGGCTGTTGGCGGCCCTTCAAAAAATGTAAAAGGAATTCCATCGTCTCTCGTATCAAGACTCTTTTCAAAAATCTTGTGTTCCTTCCACCAATTCAGAACTTCAACTTCTGCTTTTGGGTACGCCAGATTCTTAATTTCTTTAAACTTTTTAGCCATATTGAACGAGATCGTTCACTTTGTTGAAATTAACGTAAGCCCTAAATATACGAAAAGGTTCTCAATCAAAGAACCTTTCACTACTTCCTATTACAATATGTGTTTATGATTCTGTTAAATTCAACACTCTTTATACTCTTATTTTTACTGACAGCTCATTCAGTATCTGTGGCAACCGAATTCAAATAACGATTAAGTTGTTCCATTTGCTGAAAATCCTGCTCGTCAAAACCCAAAAATTAACCAATTATGACTGACAGAACCATCACGAAAGAAAATCCTTACAAAATCTGCTTTGTGTGCCTGGGCAATATATGCCGAAGCCCTACGGCTGAAGGTATATTTCAGCATCTCGTAAATGAACGCGGGTACCAGCCATACTTCTATATCGATTCTGCCGGAACATCAGCCTATCATATTGGTGAGCCTGCAAACAGCAAAAGCCGTGATGTTGCAAGGAAACATGGAATTGAGCTTCGATCAAGGGCCAGAAAATTTACGGTCTCAGATCTTGATGAATTTGATTTAATTCTGGCAATGGACCATGAAAACATGCACAACATCAGGCAGCTCGACAGCCGCAATCAATACAGCGGAAAAATAAAATTGATGCGCGATTTTGACCCGAATCCCGGTGACGGTGCCGTGCCCGATCCCTATCACGGCGGCATGGATGGATTTCAGCATGTATTTGATATAGTGAAGCGAAGCTGTGAGAACTTACTGGATGAGCTGGAAGAAAATATTCAAAAAACAGACCCATAATGATTCCAAATTCTGTTCGTACTTCCCTTAAAAACAAACATGCTATCTCGATTGATGGAGTCCACTCCGTTTCGGGCGGCAGCATCAACCGGGCCTATAAAATTTCTGCCGGCAGCAACGATTTCTTTTTGAAAATCAACTCTTCTGCATCACCGGACTTTTTCATCAAAGAAGCTGAAGGGCTGAAGGAGCTTAGAAATGCCGGAACCGATCTCATTGTACCGGAAGTCATCGCTGTCGAAGAGCCTTCTGGAGATCGTCCGGGCTTTCTGTTGATGCAATTTATATCCCCTTCACGGTCGGGCAACTCTTTCGCATTTGGGACGGAACTGGCAAAACTCCATGAAACCAAAAGGAAACATTTTGGTTTCCATTCAGATAATTATATCGGCAGCCTGCCTCAGAAAAACAGCGATCGGAGCGACTGGCTCTCATTTTTTTCCGACTGCCGAATCGAACCTCAGCTAAAAATGGCTATAGACTCCGGGAAGCTACAGTCCGGTATTCTCTCAAACTGGGAGCGCTTGTTCTCAACCCTGCCCGACATCATTCCCACCTGCTCACCATCACTGCTGCACGGCGATCTATGGGGAGGAAACTACCTGTTTGATGAAACAGGTTCTGGCGTACTGATTGATCCGGCAGTCTATTATGGCCATCCCGAAATGGATCTTGCTTTTTCAAAGATGTTTGGAGGGTTCTCTGCTGATTTTTACAGAGGGTATGAATCCGTATACTCCCTGGAACCTGGATTCGAGGAGAGAATACCCATTCACAACATGTACCCGCTTTTGGTTCATGTAAATCTTTTCGGCGGGCACTATACAAATCAGTTTACTTCCTATTTAAAAAGGTTTTAGCCTTTCAATCTATATAAATTCTGCAACAATATCCCTCAATAGTGGATCCACCTGCAATCTATTCAGTCCGGGTGATACAGATGGGTGATACAGCATTTGAATCACGGCTTTGTCGAATGGGTTATATTCCACGGCCACACCCGAATAGCGAGACTGAAAAATGCTATCCTGAAAGCGGGGTGAGTCTTTCCCAAAACCAAGTATCTGCGTTAGTTCTTCCCTCAATAAATGACGCTGGTTCAGTGGCTCAGGCCTTACTGTGTCTACAAAAACATACGCCCGGGTAAAGGTGTTCGATACATTACTAAACCATGTATAGAATAAACCAAAATTCTGGTCGATATTTGAAGCCGCAGGTGGATAAACGTTTACAAAATCGTCGGCTGTTCCAATAAACAGGTAAACATTTGCCTCCAGTGTATCCGGTGTAATGCTCATTTCAATATCTGCTTCAGCAATCAGGCCGTTTAAATCTTCAATCACAGCGTCCAGCTCCTGAAGAAGACCCTCATGACGTTCACCACCAAGATAAATCTTTACATCATCATCCCACTTTCGGGTAATTTCTGAGGCGTTTCCAAACTCAAATCCAAGGGCTACCTCTTTGAAGTACGTTATTGCCAGCTCCTGCTCTGCCGAGAGTTCATTATCTATCGGGCCAGCAGGATTTTCCGAATCGCTGCAGGCCTGCATAATCAGCAAAATTGCCAGCACCAATAATGGAAATTGTAACCGATAGATTGTCTTCATATGACTAAACTGAGTTTGATGGATTTAAAAGCTGACCCAGCTCTATAAAAAACCTCTGAGCATCTAACGCGCAGAGGTTTAAAAATAGCCACAAATTTATTTTACAGCATTCACCAGCTTATCTACATAGTTCAGTTTTTCCCATGTAAATTCGCTGCGGCCAAAATGTCCATACGCGGCTGTTTTTCTGAAACCGGGCTTGGTTAGCTCCAGCCTCGATATAATTCCGGCGGGAGTCAGGTCAAAGACTTTTGAAATAGCATTTGCAAGCTCAACATCACTTGTTTTGCCCGTTCCATACGTATTCACGTTGATAGAGATCGGATCTGCAACACCGATCGCATAAGCCACCTGTACGAGACACTCATCGGCAAGCTCGGCAGCTACTACGTTTTTTGCAATATGCCGGGTGGCATAGGCCGCACTTCTGTCTACTTTTGATGCGTCTTTCCCGGAAAAAGCACCCCCGCCATGAGCTCCGCGTCCGCCGTAGGTATCTACAATAATTTTACGCCCGGTGAGCCCTGCATCTCCATGTGGCCCGCCGATTACAAATTTCCCGGTTGGATTTACGTGCAGAATGGTATCAGAGTCCATCAATCCGGCAGGAATCACTTCAGAAATCAAATGTTTTTTTACATCCGTTTTTATCTGATCCGTTTCCACCCCTTCATCGTGCTGGGTAGAAATGACGATGGTATCAATACGCTTTGGCTGGTTGTCGGCGTCATACTCAACCGTTACCTGGCTTTTGCTGTCCGGGCCGAGGTATGGCATCAGCTCAGTGTTTTTTCTGATATGAGCGAGATGGCGGAGCAGATCATGCGAGTATTGAAGCGTCATTGGCATATACTCATCTGTCTCTTTGTTTGCATATCCAAACATCATCCCCTGATCACCGGCACCCTGCTTCTCTTTTTCACCGCGATCAACTCCCCGGCTAATATCCTCGCTCTGCTGATGGATGGCTGAAAGAACTCCGCACGAGTCGGCATCAAAACGATAGCTGGCTTTTGTATAACCGATATCCCGGATCACTTCACGCACCGTTTCCTGGATGTCAACATAGGCCTTTGTATTTACTTCACCTGCAACTACGGCAAGCCCGGTGGTTACCAGGGTTTCCACAGCCACTCTCGAATTAGGGTCTTCCTTCAGCATGGCATCCAGAATTGCATCGGAAATTTGATCGGATACCTTATCGGGATGTCCCTCGGATACCGATTCAGAGGTAAATAAATGTTTCATAGACGTTATTCTCAAAAGTAGATTTAAATTATTTGAGGCAGAAGGTACAAATTTTTTCAACCTCTTTCAGAAATCTGTGCCATAGATTAATCAAAAAATCCTTTGGATTCTTCACCTTCCGGACCACGGCTGACTCCCAGATATTTGAACGATTTACCGGTTGCCATCCTGCCCTTGGGGGTTCGCTGCATAAATCCTTCTTTGATCAAAAAGGGCTCGTACACCTCTTCGATAGTGCCTTTATCTTCACCTACTGCAACAGCAAGTGTGCCGAGACCTACCGGGCCTCCTTTATAGTTTTCGATGATCGCCTTCAGAATTCGCACATCCATTTCGTCCAGGCCATTTTCATCCACATCCAGTGCGTTGAGTGCTTTATCGGCAATCTTATCGTCGATGGAGGTCATCCCCTCTACCTGGGCAAAATCGCGGGTTCTTCGAAGCAGTTTATTTACGATTCGGGGAGTGCCCCTGCTGCGTCTTGCAATTTCGAACGCACCCTTTTCAGTAATGCCGAAATCGAGGATATGAGCTGTTCTCAAAGCGATTCGCTGCAATAGTTCAGCGTCGTAATAGTCGAGCCGCATGTCGATACCAAACCGGGCACGCAAAGGTGCCGTCAATAGCCCTTTCCTTGTAGTTGCTCCCACCAGGGTAAAGTGGTTCAGGTCTATCTGAACGCTTCTTGCATTGGGGCCGGAATCGATCACAATATCCAGTTTATAATCTTCCATAGCCGAGTAGAGATACTCCTCAACCACCGGGTTTAGCCTGTGAATCTCATCAATAAAAAGTACGTCCCCCATTTCTAGGTTCGTGAGCAAACCGGCAAGGTCTCCCGGCTTTTCGAGTACGGGTCCGGTAGTAGGCTTTATCTGAACGCCCATTTCCCTTGCTATAATGTATGCTAGCGTAGTTTTCCCAAGTCCGGGAGGGCCCGACAGTATGACGTGATCCAAAGCCTCGTTACGCTTTTTTGCAGCTTGCACAAAAATAGACAGGTTCTTTATAACCTTCTGCTGCCCCACAAATTCTTGCAAAGAAGACGGGCGAAGCGTTTCGTCCTGTGCATGCTGCTTATCTTCGGGATCTAAAAGAGGATTTTGCAAATCAATAAAACTAAAATTGTTAAAACTAACTTTACGTTATAATAGTTAACTTAAATATTAAAATCAGACCTTTAAAGACAGACAACATCCATGCAGACTGAAAATTTAAAGCTTTTTGGCAAAGAGTATTTCGAAAATTATGAAATCAGCTGGCTTAAGTTTAACGAGCGGGTACTTGCCGAAGCAGAAAGAGAAGATTTACCCCTTCTTGAACGTGTAAAATTTATTTCAATCGTTTGCTCTAACCTTGATGAATTTTTCCAAAAAAGAGTTGGAGGTCTTAAGAGGCAATATCATGCGGGTGTTACAGACCTAACGATTGACGGGCGAAGACCTGAACAGCAGCTCAAGGAAATTCGAAAAAATGTGAAAAAAATTATTAAACGATATCGCAGCTGCTATTTAACAGAACTGATACCGGCCCTCGACAAACAAGGGGTTCATATCAAACATTATGATCAACTAAGTGATGAATTAAAAGAGAAGGCCGACGACTATTTCCAAAAGCAGGTATACCCGATTATTACTCCTCTGGCCGTAGATGAAGCTCATCCGTTTCCATTTATTTCGAGCAAAAGTCGCTCAATTGCCGTCAAACTCAAGAATAGAAAAAATGGTGAAACGCTTTTTGCAAGAATAAAAATTCCTGCCAACCGGCCTCGATGGATTGAACTGGATCAAAAAAAGCAGTCTATAACACTGCTCTCCGTGAAAGATCTTATCGTAGAAAAAATTGAACGGTTTTTTCCAGGAATGGATGTTCTTTCGGCACACGTTTTCCGGGTAACCAGAAACGCAGATATTGAGCGCAGAGAAGAAGAGGCTGATGACCTTCTTGAAATGATTGAAGAGGAGCTGCGTGAGCGACGTTTTGCAGATATAGTACGGCTCGAAATTGATAAGCACATGCCCGCTGATGTTAAAAACTATATTTACGATCATCTCAATATCAATCTGAATGATGTTTTTGAGATGGAAGGGCCTATCGGGTTAGCCGACTGTATGGAGCTTACCGGAATTAAAGGTTTCAGCCACCTGAAAGAGGAGTCATGGACCCCGGTTCTTCATCCCGTCTTCAGGCACGCGGTGGAAGAAGAAACCCCGAGCGTATTCAAAGTGATACGCAATGGTGACTTTATTGTGCACCATCCCTATCACAGCTTCGAAACGTCAACCCAGCGGTTTGTGGAAGAAGCGGCGACCGACCCCAAAGTACTTGCCATTAAACAGACTCTTTACCGAACATCAAGCGACTCCCCTCTCATGCATGCCCTTATCAGAGCTGCAGAGGCCAATAAACAGGTAGCAGTTCTTGTTGAATTGAAGGCCCGGTTTGATGAAGAGCGAAATATAACCTGGGCACAGCGACTAGAAAAAGCCGGCGTTCATGTTTCGTACGGTATAGCCGGACTTAAAATACATACTAAACTGACGATTGTAGTACGTGAAGAGAGAGACGGCTTACGCCGCTACGTACATATTGGAACGGGGAACTATCATCCCGATACAGCACAGCTTTACGAAGATCTCGGATATTTTACATGCCGTGAGGAGCTCGCTTCAGACGTATCCGATATTTTTAATCTGCTCACCGGTTACGCTCCCGATCAAACGTTTCAAAAAGCGTTTGTGGCACCTAACCATCTCAGAAACAATATCACAAAACTGATACTTACAGAAACCGAAGGTGCCAAAAACGGAAAAAAGGGCCGTATTATTGCAAAAATGAACAGTCTTGAAGATCCGCAGATTATCGAAAAGCTATATGAAGCGTCTCAGGCAGGTGTTAAGATCGACTTGATTGTCAGAGGAGTGTGCAGGCTTATACCTGGCAAAAAAGGACTCAGCGAAAATATACATGTTCATTCCGTTATCGGGCGTTTTCTCGAACACTCCCGCTGTTACTATTTCTATCACGGAGGCGAAGAGAAGTACTACATTGGGTCGGCAGACTGGATGCACAGAAATCTGGACGCCAGGGTCGAAACACTCGCTCCTATTGAAGATCCTGATTTAAAAACGTATCTGAAATTTATGTTTAACCTTTACCTGAAAGACGGCAAGCAGCGATGGATCCTCCAGTCGAATGGGGTATATAAACGAATCAAAAATCGAAAGGGAACAGATCCGTTGGGGGTTCAGCAGCATTTAATGGAACACACAAAGGCGTTCAAATCGCCCATTCCAAGAGCAAAATAGAAGCCTGTCTTAAGGCGTTTGCATCTTACCCGGTGATGTACCGATTAGCTCGGTGTCAATTTCATTCAGTAACGCAAGCGCGGGTTTCTGGAAACGCCCGTTCATCCCGTATGCGTTGTGAACGGCTTCTCGTGCCTCGGCAATCTCACCTGTATTTAATAGAGCATTGCCGTATAGCCACCAACCCTTTTCGGTGAATGATTCGCGAACCGTTTCGAGGCGGATCACCCGCTCGAAATGGCTTTTCGCTTCTTCATACTCTCCGTTATTGTACAGTAAAATGCCGATGTTTAGCTCTGTCCGCACAAGCTGTCGATCATTCAGCTCTCCGTTTAGCAGCTCACTGAATGTTTTGATAGCCAGCTCAATGCTGTCGTTGTAGGCCGCGGCAATGGCACTGTTTATATGCAGATCAACTTCAAGGATCTCTTCACCATCCGATCTGTACATGTCGCTGCCAACCATCTCATCGAGTTCAATTTGGGTCAGTGCCAGTTGGCTTGCGTCTGCGGTTGGTTGCGGGATAGAAAAAAACTGAAGACCAATTGCAAAAATCAACGCGGCCGCCGCCGCATAAGCCCAAACTTTGTAAGATGGGTCTTGCAGCCTGGGCTCCTCTACCCGGTCTATCTTAAAGCTCTCGGGAATTTCCCTTTTTTTAATCATATCCTGTATCTGAACCTGGGTTTCGAAGTAGTGAAACATATCAGGGTATTTTAGGAATTCGATCCAAAGGGCTTCAATTTCATTTTGCGACAGCCTTCCTTTGATATAGCTGTCTATATTTTCTAATAGCTCAATTTTTTTAGCTTTGTCCATTACCTGTTATTTATTCTTCTATAGGTAGTCCTCTCAAATCAAAAAAGACCTCTCGGTAGTATGAACCCGATTTTTCAAATCCCTTACAAAATTTTTTAATTTTTTTTTTGATAAGAGAGTTCTGTGTCAGAATAGAGATCGTATGCAATCTTCCAATTCATTGGTAGCTCTGTGTTTACGGGCCCATGCGTTACTAATCGAAATGTCAAATCGTTCAGCAATATCTTTCGTTTCGGCATCAGGATTGGCAAATGAGAATTCCATCAATGATCTGTAGTGATCTCTCAGCCGGTCCATACATTTTCTCAGAATAGTTTTTTTCTCCTCATTTACTAGGTTCTCTATTTGATCGGCCTCCGAAACCTGAAGGTCTTTAAAATCATCAAGGGATTCGTAACTCCCATATTTATTCAAAATTTTAAAATATGAATGCCTGGCACCGGTCAACATATACGATAGAAGTGCAGACGGTTTTGCAATCTCACCATTCTGTATTTTTGGAAATACATATTCAAACATACGCTGAACCGCGTCTTCTGCATCTTCTTTAGATGCGTTCAGATTCGCAACCAAATACGCTCGTATAACCGGTATAGCGTCGGCACAACGCTGATTAACGGTTCGTTCGTCACCATTTTGCACTGCTTCAACAAGATCTGAATAGTCCATAAGCCTCCGTAATATTTTTTATTGAAATATATAAGAAGCTATTAATAGAGCAAGTAATTTTTGCGTATATAGAAGATTTTTTTGAGATAAGAACTAAATTAATGTCTCTATTTAATAATTTTTTTACTCTTAAGACTAATGTAGCTATCGCCGGCGATGATAATATGGTCGGTAACCGGGATGTTGACCATTTCTCCCGCTTTTGATATTCGTTTGGTTAGGTTTACATCTGCTGCCGACTCTTTCAGGTATCCCGAGGGGTGATTATGAACCAGTAAAATACTATTGGCCTTATTTATAATTGCCTGTCTCAATACTTCAGCCGGTTCTACTATCGTGGCCCGGCTTCCGCCCGAGCTTATTTTTTTAATTCCCGTTAACACCTTCGAATTGTTTAGGAAACCGACATAAAATACTTCATGGTTCAGGTCTCTGAGTTTTGGCCGGAAGTAAGCAGCAGCCATGTCGGGAGAAGTGATCTGAATTTCATCCCCTAGCGACGCAACCTGAATGCGCCGGCTCAGCTCAAACATTGCTTCGAGAGTAATGGCTTTTACTTTGGCAATGCCAGGGATCACCTTTAGCGCCTGCCAGTCCTGTCTGGAAAGATTGCGCAGACCCCGGAAACGGTCGAGGAGAGCGCGGGAGGTATCTACCACATTCATGCCTCTGCTACCTGTTCTGAGTAAAATGGCCAGCAATTCTGCATCAGAGAGGCTGTCTGATCCATATTTCAGCAACTTTTCCCTGGGCTGTTCATCGGGGCGCATTTCCCGAACGCTTCTGCCCTGATATTTCGCCGCATCGAATTCTTCTGTTTCCATCGCTTTTTATAGGTATGAACCAAAAATCGCAGATCCCTTACAGAAAAAGTTCTGACATTTTAATGAATGAACTTACATATCCGGAGAAACCAGCATAAGCATTAGATATGGATACAATTGAGCTTTGGGAAAACCCGTGAGACTGCTTATTAAGTGGGAGGCTGAAGTAAAAATCTTAAACAATTCAGATCTTCAATTCCTCGCTGTTAATTTCTGGAGTGAAATTCCCAAAGGGAATGGCTCCGTCAAGGGTAAACAGGAATATGGTTTCTGAATTATTTAAGCGACGTGGGGCAAGACAATCTTTAT
>DATGBT010000145.1:0-12669 GCA_035312505.1 Balneolaceae bacterium
CCTCGGTAAAAACAGGAGCGACAGCGATCTGTTTGCAGCCGGGGATAAAGCGACAGCCCAAAAAGACCCCGAGGCAAACATGTTGATTGAAATAAATGCCGTATTCAAGGGGTAATGCAGTGACACAATGGTTAGTGAACCAGGGTTCAGGGTTCAAAAAAAATTGTCAATCCCTGAATTTTCTCGCTGATTAACGCAAATGAATTCGCAGAGTTTCGCTGATGAGGTGCTGTGTAAAATAATCGTAATTCAGCGCTACTCTGGGATAGACTCAGCGAAAATCTGCCCCGAAGTTAGCGCCATATGGCTTAGCAAGGTTTTATTTATCACTGATATCATAGGTTTCGATTAGGTTAATGTATTGATTTACGACGGATTTGGAAATATTGGTTACCAGGCTAATGTAGTCCGGGTCTGAATTGTGATTGTACACCGTTTGAACCCGGTGGAAATCCTTCAGGTACCGATCCACGGCCTGCTGGGTATGTTTGGATTCGTTGGCTACCTGAACCGGATCTTTCTTTTCCACAATGGCTTTGTAGACAATCTGTTCTTTGTGTGTCACACATGAGCCCATATCCTGCAAATTTCCCGGGTGAGGCAATTCGCACTTGTGAATTTGTTCGTAGTGCTTCCGCCATCTTGATGGCATGGACATAGGCTGCCAGCAAAGCAAGGTGATGTCCCGCATGGATAACAATGCGCCTTGATCGTAGGCTTCCCGCAGGATACGGGCGATTGACTGAGCCCGTATGTCTATTATGGAAAGCCCTTTGGTTCTGTTCTGAATATCTTGTTCGTTGACCATCGTCAGAACAACAGGCACAAATCGGCGGTTGGGAGCATCTGCGCGTGTATCTATGTCAATCGCATTCCACAGGATTTGACCCGGCTCGATGGTGGTGGCCTCGCGAACTTGCCGGGTAAACAACTCCAGCAGCGCCTGGGCAATGTGATCCCGGATAACCGGGCCGAAGAGTTTTGGAAACTGCTCGGCAAAAAAGCGCTCAATTTGAGGCTTCAGCAGGCGCTGACTGGCAGAACGATACTGTTTTTGATGGAAGGTATTAGCGTTCATAGGATCTTTTTTTTTCCGGTGAAGAGGGTAATTGAGCCGACAAATCTTGCTGCAGCTGCTTGCGCCGGTGCTCTGCAATGGGTTGTTCGCAATAGAGTTTCCAATAGTGTTCGGTCAGTTTTGCAGATAACCCAACCAGGAAGCTGATGGTATGCGTGTCAAATCCCTGCCCGGCCAGCCAGATGCACCGTTTAAACTTGCTTACGTAGTTGGCAACCGCTACAGGAGAATGATGGGTAGCCTTCGATATATGATCATATTCTTTGCCTGCCAGCCAATGGCGAATAATCAGGCTTCGGTGGGATATTCCCCGCCCCATGTCTTTGATGGTTGATCGCAAAGGCAGCACAATCGACTGCTCTCTAAAATGCTTCATGTCCCGTACGAGCGTTCTCATGCCACAGTTAAACAGCCGGTAGGCAACATCTTCGAGGGTCAGTAAGCCTCCTTGCTGGTAGGCCTGATGGGTGATGCGCTCCAGGCGGTGACGGCGAAGGGCCACCGTTCCGTTGACTTGACGTATCTCCAGGTCATCGTCCCCGCCATCCAGGGTGAGGCGCACGCGAACCATGTTGGCGTCTTTGAGAGGTTTCGCCGACGAGTTTTCGATCCCGGTGCATAGGATGTGGACGTCTCCGAGGCCTTGCTGCCCGCCGGTATCCATTTGAGGAGCAAAGACCTGATAGACGGTATCCAGAATGGCATGTGCTTCAAACGGCGAGCAATTCAGGCCGTCGATGAGGCGATTGGTAAACTGCTGATTAAGTGTTTTCTGCTGGAGTCGGTCCCATAAGGAGTGAGAGGTATTATTGATCATGAGTGCACCATAGGTTAACAGATGGAAAGCGAGATCAACCGCCTGTCTGGTTCGGGCTTCGCCCTCACTTCGCAGGCGGTTGATCAGTGTGTTATTTATAAGTAAACACATTACGCCATATGGCACAATAGTAGGGATGCCTTTGGCGCGAGACTAATAACAGTCGAATGTAGCGGTATAATTTTATATAAGGACTTTAAACGCTTTGGACTGATATGATATTTGAGTTAACCTGCGGCCTTGGAATGAATCAAAAAAAGGAGCGCAGATATATTTATCAGAGTTTACAAAACATCAAAATCATCTGCTCTTACGTAGGCATCAATCAGTTTTAACTCGCCCTCTTTTCCGTCTTCTGACAAACCATGTTCCATCCCAACAATTCCATCGAAGCCTTTATCATAAAGATATTTAAAAATATTCCGATAGTTAATTTCACCGGTGTAGGGCTCATTTCGTCCGGGATGATCGCCCAGCTGTATGTATGGAATCTCGTCCCACGCCTGATCCATATTGGGAATCATATTTCCCTCTGTAATTGCCTGATGATACGCATCATACAAAATTTTGCACGACGCACTGCCAACGTGTTTACAAATTCGGTTGGCCTGTGAGGTCCTGGTCAAAATCATGCCGGGATGATCGCGAAGCGTGTTCAGCGGTTCAAGCACAATTGTGAGGTTGTGCGGCTCAAGTATCTCCACCGCTCGTTTCAGAGCGTCGATAACATTGAGCTCCTGGTAGTCCATATCCAACCGGAGGTCGATGTGGCCGGGTACAACGGTCATCCAGCGCGCATTTACCCGTTTGGCAACGTCGACGGATTCACGGATTTCACGTAAAAACTGGTCCCTGTACTCCGGATCGCCGGTACTGAGGCTTGGCTTGCTCCAGTGAATCGTGTGAGCGACAAAAACGCCCATCTCCATACCAAGATCATCCAGTGTTTGTGCAATTTTCTCCTGCATGCTCGGGGTTCTGCCTTTCATGCCGTTGTCTTCCAGACCACGGAAACCAATGTCGGCCATAAACTTCAGCTGGTCGATCAGATCGTTACCGGCGTGATGGCGAAACATGCCAAAATGCGGGGAATATTTAAGTTTAAAATCGTGCGTCTGTAGCAAAGTTTTTTTGTTTGATGAGACGGGAGAGCCAAGAACTGATGTGCTGCCAGCAGCAAGTGCGGCTCCTGTAAAGGCAGAATTTCGGAGAAAATCTTTTCGTTTCATAAAAAGAGAGAGCTGTTGGTTTGTGATATAAGAACAGATGAGTGTAGAGGAAATCCGCACCAGATATCTCACTGATACGGACCCCCTCTTTGGGTCATAGGTTAAAGTCTCATAGTTTTAAACCGGCTGATAAACACCCGGTACAGGTACCGGATAGTTGCCGTTTTCGTCTGGCAATACCGGAGGTTCAACATCCCAGTCAAGGTTATCGGGCACAATGTCCTCCTGCGAGTTGATCGCCTGGTCCCACGTAATCACCTGCCCCGAATAGGTGGCCAGCCTGCCCATGATAGCCGACAATGTTGCTTTTGCCCCGTTTTCGGTATCATCGATTACATTACCGTTCCGAATGGCTGCAAAAAGGTCGTCGTGCTCCTGCTGATAGGGGTTGGGATCGTTCATACTGTTATGGTCATAGAGCAGTACGCCGTTACGGTCTTTCATCAGTGCTTTGCCGCCCTGGTCGAGTTCAATCGTTCCGTAGGTTCCCCGCAGATGCTCCTCAACCCGTGAAAAAGTATCGGGCTGATGACGGCACTGGCTCGATATGACGGCTCCGCCCGGGTAGGTAAACTCCACGAAATGATGATCAAAAATCTGGCCGTGGTCTTTGCCTGTACGAACTTCACGCCCGCCCATGCCCTGTGCTGTTTCAGGATATTCGCCGATAAACCAGTTGGCAACGTCAATATTATGAATGTGCTGCTCCAGGATATGGTCGCCGCAGAGCCAGTTAAAGTAGTACCAGTTTCTCATCTGATACTCCATCTCTGTCATATCGGGTTGGCGCTCGCGTACCCACACTCCTGCGCTGTTCCAGTAAACCGACCCACCTGTAATGTCTCCCATTTCACCGTTTTGAACGCGCTTTAAAGCTTCAAGGTAGTTCTGCTGATAGTGGCGCTGCAGGCCAACAATAACATTCAGTTTTTTCTGTTTTGCGATGCGTCCGGCTGCCAGTACCCGCCGAACTCCGGCTGCATCAACAGCTACCGGTTTCTCCATAAAAATGTGCTTACCCTGATTTACTGCCTCTTCAAAATGGAGAGGACGGAAGCCGGGAGGAGTGGCAAGGATTACAACATCAGCCAGCTCAGTAGCATGCTTGTATGCATCAAAACCGGTGAACTTTCTCTCTTCAGGAATATCCAGACGTCCTGTTTCACCCCAGCGTTCGTTTAGGGTATTATAGCAATCATCAAGCCTGTCTCTGAAAGCATCTGCCAGCGCAACAATTTTTACCCCTTCGTCTGCAGTAAGTGCCTGGTTGGCAGCGCCGGTACCGCGTCCGCCACAGCCTACTACAGCTACATTCAGCGTGTCGTTAGCACCTGCATATGCAGATGCACTAACGGGTAGTGAACTAAACAGTAATCCCCCGCCGGCTGCCAGGGTTGTGCGTTTCATGAAATCTCTTCTTGTTAATCCGTTATTCGGTCTGTTGTTCTTCATGGTCCCGATATATTAAGGTTAAGTTTGA
Source organism: Balneolaceae bacterium (assembly GCA_035312505.1). Taxonomy (GTDB): domain Bacteria; phylum Bacteroidota; class Rhodothermia; order Balneolales; family Balneolaceae; genus Rhodohalobacter. Next base: position 4,605 of record DATGBT010000145.1, read on the forward strand.
GCGGTTATTAAAAAACAGTTTAAAAATAGTCCTGCATCGCTTCGATCCAATATTCTTCCATCTCTTCCAGGTCTTCGGGCTGATCTTTCGGCTTAACCACCCTAAAACCGACAAATGGTGCATTTGTATGCCACCAAAGACTCTTTGGAAGCTGCGGGTCATTCATTTTCCAGTTTGGCTGTGACCCGCGCCGCTGCAAACAGCTTGCCTCTTCAGCCGATTCAGTCCAGGAACCGCCCCGCACGGTTCTGGGGTAGAGTTCCTCGGGTTTGAACCATGGGTTTTGAGCCGGTGCCCCTTGTAATTCGCCTATATAGTCTTCTTTGTACTGATCCAGTGTCCATTCGGTGACATTTCCAAGCATGTTGTAGATACCCAGTGTATTGGGCTCTTTACTTTCAACCAGTTGATATTTCCGGTTGCTGTTACCGCGATGCCACGCCTGGTTTTCAAGTTCACTATCTGAAGGTGCCGAATAATTATCGTTACTTCCGGCTCTGCAGGCATACTCCCATTCTGCCTCGGTTGGGAGACGGTAAAATTCACCGGTTTTAATGGTTAGCCATTTTGTAAACATATGTGCTGCATAATGGGTCATACTTATAGCTGGGAAGCCATCAGTACCCATACCGCTGGTCATATCGCTGTAGGCAGGTGATGGTTTGGAAATCACATCAGCGGGAACATCGGCTTCCCGAAGCATATCGAGCACTTCGTCAGTGAGTGAAGGTGATGACATTGCATCAGCTTCCATTTCAATATCCACGTCATACATCACTTTGTAAAAATCCCGCCGCAGTTCATTCAGGTCGCCCTGTGCAAAAAGGTTGTATTGGTCCCAGGTAACTTCAAATTTTCCAATCCAGAACGAATCAACAGCCACTTCGTGGCGCTTGCCGGTATCTTCGTCAATCATGGTAAATGTTCCGCCGGCTACAGGCACCAGTTCAATGGCTTCGCTGGTTTCAGGAATGTTTTCCGAATAGGGGATAAAGTCTGCGTCAAACTCATTTTCTTCAAGTATGGCTTGTTCAGTGTCAGCATCTCGATTTGATGATTCCGGTGTGCTTGCCGGTTCGGATGTACCACAGCTCATCAAGAAAAAGAATATAAAAGAGAATGATAGAATTGCGGAGAGGAAAGAATTTTTGAACGATAACATCATCATAGATTTATGGTAGTAAAAGTTCGAAAATGATTTTACAAGTAATTAGTATACTGAATTTCTTTCAATACATTCAGGCGTCCCACCTAAAAACCCGCTTAGAAATTGTTAAATAAAGAAAATTTCAACGGTGGTTATCGCGCTGAGATTTGTGATGCAGCATGTCTGTAGCCTGCAAAAATTATTGACCGCCAGATCAAAAGTAAATATTGCGTCTGCAAATTTTATGCTGCATAACTTTAATATAGGTGCTGATGTATAGAAATAAATCAGGGAAATCCTTAATGCAGCAGGTTTCTGTTTATGCTCGAAAATCATCACTACATAAGAACAGGTTCTCCCTGAGTCATGCTGAGGACAACGCTTTGTTTCGCAGATTGGAATGCAGCTTAAATAAAACTCTGCGAGTCTCTCCGACACACTCCCCAAAAATCCGCGTGAAATTCTTCACCCAAACTCCTGCCAGTTGATGATTTGTGTAATGGGCAGGCTTATTTTTAGGTCGTAAGATTATAATTGCGTACGAATGGGATCTTGCTGATTGGCACGTTTTTCCCGATATGAAGTACTTAATTCTTTTTAGTTTAGTAAGGTGGGAAATCTGTTTCTATAACCTGACGAATGCCCTCCTCGTATGGAGTTGGGTTCAACTCAAAGTGAGATTCAAACTTCGCACTGCTGAAAATATAGTCACGATCGTACTGATACAGCATCTCCACGCTCTCCTTCATGATGGGCATAAATAGACCCATTGCCTTTACCATCCACGGCTGAACAACCCTGTACCTGGCTTTTTCTCCCATTTTTGACGCAACCATCTCAACCCAATCCTTTCCTGTAGGAGGGGTCGGGGACGTTGGTAAATGCCAGATCTGTCCAAATGCATCGGGTGAATTCCCAAGGAGAGCCGTGGCTTTTGCAGCATCGGGCGTGTAGGTAAAGGAGTGGCGATGGGAGTCGCTTACAAGCAAACTCGCCTTTTTGCCGCTATATAGTGGTTTAAAGACAGTTTCAATCAACAGTGAGGTTTTATTTGTAATCCCGGGACCATAAAAATCTGCCGATCGCGCGATGAGAGCCTCAATGTCTCCTTGTTCTGTTGCATCCATCAAATCGGCTGCGATTTTCGCACGTACGGTTCCTTTTTTTGAGGGTGGATTTACAGGAGAATGTTCTGTAGCCGGTGCCAGAGAATTTTTATCAAGCATATAGATGTTATCGAAAAAAACAAGCTTTGTATCGTGAAACACACATGCATTTATCACATTTTGCATCACTTTTGGCCAGAGTTGCTGCCAGATGGCTGTATCGTACGGCAGCCCTACAGTAAGGTAGGCAACATCCGAGCCTTTAACGGCTTCCATTGCAGAGGAGGGGTCAGTCAGGTCAGCACAATGCCACTCTTCATTTCTGTTTGTATTGAGCCGGTGTCGGCTCACCAGCCTTATTTTGTCTGTGAATGGTGGCAATGCCTTTGCCAGCTCACTTCCGATGGCACCGCCAGCCCCAAGTATGGTTTGCATAGTGATTTATATGATTAATGGAGGATCAATCAGATCGTACGTAAGCTGATAAAAATGTTTCGAAAAATGAGTTAAATACCATACAAAATATATGTTTCAACGCGTTTTCCGATTAGAAGGAGCTTTATAAAGAACCTTCGAGAGTCCGGAAGATCCTCGAAAAGTTCGACTTTATAAAAAGGGACTCTTTTCCCAGCGGATCTCTTTCGGGGCAGGAGCTATCGCACTCTGAATGGATCCATTAAATTAGGATTTAACAAGTAAACGAGTTGTTTTACTCAACAGCATCATAAATCATGCTCATCAACTCACCCAATTTGGATGAGTCGACCCAGCGTAAAACAACTACCATATCGTTCTCCTGGTCTACAACAATGTAGTTTCCTCCAAAACCGGCTGCGTAGAAAACATGGTCTGGAACTTCATCCCATTCACTGTTTCCCTTCAAAAGCCACCATAAATAGCCATAGTCGGGGTTTACATCTGATGATTCCACTGATCTCGAAATCCACTCCTCAGATACGATTTGCTTGCCGTTCCATTCTCCGTCTCTGGCAAAAAGAAGCCCAAAACGGGCATGATCGGTTGAACTGATGAAGAGACCGCCACCATTATGTCCGCCGCCGCTGACCGACTGAATATTTACACCATCAACCATAACGTAGGAGTTGTCGTAACCAAACCAGCGCCATGTGGTTGAAGCACCTATCGGATCCATTATCCGCTTTTTAAGTACCTGCGGCAGCGGTTCGCGCAGAACCTGCAGAAGCGAATATGCAAGCAGATTCACACGTACATCGTTGTATTTGTAGTGGGTCCCGGGCTCATGCAGTTCTCTGAATCGCCAGTCGTCGATGCCGCCTTCTCTTGGCGGACGGTCGGACCAATCCTCCATTCCAAAAAGGGTTCCATACCAGTCGGATGTTTGTTGCAGAAGATGGTGCCAGGTTATTTTCTGATTGTGCTCTCCGTCGTAAGTGCGGTCCCAGACGTATTCATGAACAGGATCATGCGGACTTCGGATCAGATTATCGTCCCATGCAATTCCGGCCACGGTTGAAAGGTAGCTTTTTGTAACGGAAAACGTCATATCAACACGGTCGACATCACCCCATTTAGCTGCAATATACCCGTCTTTAATAATCATACCTGCCGGTCCGCCACGCTCTCTCACCGGCCCTGCAAGTTGATGGTACGGTTCGTGGGAAAAGCCTTTCAGAATGGCAATTTTAAGATCCCGCTCTACACTATTTTCGTTTTCCACGGCAAACTGAACAGCCGCATCTAATTGCCGGGCATTGAGTCCTACATTCTCGGGAGAAACTTCTTTCCATTCGTTTGCAGGAGGAAAGTAGAGCGATTGTGATTTAAGATCAGCCGAATTGAAAATGAATATGGAGCATAGAAACAGCAACAGCGATGTGGGTTTCATAGAGCAGAGCATTTAAAGGTGATATGTTGTGAATAAAAAAAAGGTAACGAATTTCACCGAGCGTAACATCGAAAAGGAAAAACCCGTAACAGACGATATCAGAAATCATAAATTAATTTTAAAAACAATGATGAACCGTTCAAATAATGCAATGAAAGCGCTGGGTATAGGCGTTGGAATAATGGTATTACTGGTGATGGCAATTCCAACTATCAGCACGGCTCAAAATAACTGGATGTATTTCAATGACAGTGAAATCGAGGCTGAATTCAACGACCGCTTTATGCTCGACGAGGTTGAGTTTGCCATGACAACAAAGACAGGCTCGGTAGATATGGGGATTGAAGGGGACATGATGATGATTCAATTTTCCGACCTCTTTTTTGAGGACCTGGAGGCAGATATAACGGAGGGTGATGAAGAGTATGATTTTGTTCAGTCGCTAAAGGTGGCTATAAGCAGCGGAGTGAAAGACCTTTTGGACAGAGGTCTCTATATACCTATAAGTGAAATTGCCGAAGCAGACTATGAAAATGGAAAAATTATTCTGATTGACCACCATGGCGAGGAAATTTTTGGTGAACTGGAAGTGGATGATGTAATTGTTGTTGAAGATTTTCGGGGGCGCGATGCTCGCAGGTTTATTAGGCTTATTAACAACAAGATGAGTAGGTAACAGTATCCCAAAGAACGAACAAAATTTGTAGGTTGTTTTAAAGGATGAATAACAACTGACAAAACAGGAGAAATTATGAAGTATCGTTTTTTGGGAAGATCAGGACTTAAGGTCTCAGCATTCTCATTTGGTTCGTGGGTAACATTCGGCGATCAGGTTGATGAAGATATTGCCGGTGAATGTATGGTTGAGGCATATAAAGCCGGCGTTAACTTTTTTGATAACGCTGAAGCGTATGCAGGGGGGCAGTCGGAGACAATGATGGGGAATATCATCAGAAAAGAGGGGTGGAAACGGTCAGACCTTGTGCTTTCCACTAAAATTTTCTGGGGTGGCGAAGGCCCTAACAACACAGGCCTATCCTATAAGCATATTATTGAGGGGACAGATGCAGCCCTGGAAAGAATGCAGACTTCCTATGTGGATTTGATTTTCTGTCATCGTCCTGATGTACACACTCCGATTGAAGAGACGGTGTGGGCAATGAATCAGGTGATTAGTCAGGGTAAGGCTTTTTACTGGGGCACAAGTGAATGGTCTTCAGAACAAATAATGGAAGCCTACAGAATTGCCCGCCGCGAGCACTTGCGTCCGCCGCTGATGGAGCAGCCGCAATACAATATGTTTACACGCGAGAAAGTAGAGAAGGAGTATGCCAAGTTATATAGTGAAATCGGGCTTGGAACCACAATCTGGAGTCCGCTGGCCAGTGGCCTGCTAACGGGAAAATACAATGATGGAGTACCCGACGATAGCAGGCTTTCACTTGAAAAATACGACTGGCTTCGTGAAAAACTTCTGGAGACGGAAGAGGGGAAACAGAAGCTGGAAAAAGTAAGACAAATTGCTGATCTGATCAGCGATAAAAATATGACTATGGCCGAACTGGCTCTGCTATGGTGTTTAAAAAATCCAAATGTAAGTACGGTCATAACCGGTGCATCCAAACCTGGTCAGGTACGGCAAAATATGAAAGCGATTGAAAAGATAGGTTTGCTGGATGATGAATTGATGAACAGCATCGAAGAAATTCTGGATAACAAACCGCAGCCTGAACCGGATTTCAGGCCATAACAGACAGGGGTACTGCGGCTATTTAATTTAATAACAACCTGAGTTCGATTGTTAAATGTTGATTATTACGTTCCCCTCCTGTTGTAGGAGGGGTCAGGGGAGGAAGCCTTAAAATCATTAGTGTAAAATGAGGTCAAATCCTTGTTTAAACCACCCCTTCCCATAGGGATCCCTACGGGGACTTTAATCGATACTATTAGACATATTATGAATCGAACTCAGGTTAACAGGTAATCATTCTCTTGTTTTGAAATCAACTCTTTTTTCCTGCATTCAGGGGGTTTGATGGAAAAGGGGCCTTTTTGAAAGAGAGCATAAATGTGGATTTTCCGTTTTCGCTCTTAAATGTAAAGGAGCCTTCGAGCTGTCTTGCCAAAATATGTATGAGCTCCATCCCAAGCCCGGTGTTGTATTCATCCGGGAATGTATCGGGGAGTGGGTGACCGTCATCAGAAATAAGAATGGTTATTTTCTTGCCTTTTTCACGAATGTCGATTTCAATATTGCCGGAATGCAGATTTCTGAAAGCGTGGTTTAAGATATTAGTAACCACTTCGTTAATAATAATAGAGCAATAGATTCCCTGATTTATATTCAGGAAACAGGATTCCCCGATATTTTTAACGGAAATATCTCTTTCAAAAGATTGAGAATCTATGATACTCTGAATGAGAGATTCGGTATTTCCGGCAAAATCTACTCTCGAAAAATTGGTAGACTCGTATAGATGTTCGTGAATATTGGCTATGGCTTTAATGCGGTTAGTGCTGTCGAGCAGTTTCTCTTTAAGTCCGGGATCTTCTGTTTTTTCGGATTGAAGCATCAGCATGGCCGAAATCATTGCAAGGTTGTTCTTAACCCGGTGATGAATTTCCGCGAGCATCACATCTTTTTCGTATACCGAATTACGGAGCTGTTTTTCCATCTCTTTCTGCTCTGTGATATTGGTTTGAATGGCGATAAAACCAATAACGTCGTCGGTATCGTCAATAATTGGATTACTTGAAAAACGAATATCCAGCAGTTTTCCATCCTTGGTTCGATTTATAATCTCACCTTTCATGATTTCGCCGGCTTTGATGGTATCCCAAAACTTTTTATAAAAACTGGATTTTTGTAAACCCGAGTTTAAAATTCTCGCATTTTCGTTGAGAACCTCTTCATTGCTGTAGCCGTACAGTTTTTCAAATGCAGGGTTTACATACTCAATTTGCCCATCCGGATCGGTAATAAAAATAGCGTTTGATGTTCTGTCGATACCGAGGCGAAATTTTCGCATGTCATTCATAGCTCTTTTTCTTTCAGAGATATCGTGCACAATACAGTGGATCATCTCTGAATTTTGAATAACAATACTGCCGCAGTTAACTTCCACATCTACCACGGAGCCATCGGCTTTTTTATTCCTGAAAAAGAATACTTTTCGCGTACCTTCTCTAGCAGATTCCAGGTCCCGTTTTAGCTCAGGCTTTGGCAGGGTATTAATGTCGAATATTTTTTTCTCCTTCAGCTCCTCTTTGCTCCACCCATAAAATTCTGCAGCCGCATTATTTACATCAAAAATAGCTCCGTTTGATGGATCAATAATCAACATTGCTGAACTGCTTTTCTGAAAAATGCTCCGATAGCGGCGTTCACTCTCGCGAAGGTTTTTCAGTGTTTCAAATATCTCCGTATTATCTTCAATAAGGCCAACTCCGCCAAGTACGACTCCGTCATCATTAAAAATAGGTTCAAATGTTGCTCTTAGCGGCATGGTTTTACCGGATGTTACCGACTCGTACATGCCGCTGTAGTGAGCTTTTTGGCCGTGAATGGCTTTGTTGGTTGCCCCGGCAACAATTTTATTGGGAAGCTGAGTCATATTGAGGCCGAGTAGTTTTTCCCGGCTCGATCCGATTATATCGACAAATTTGTTATTACATGCGGTAATGACTCCTTTATCGTTAAAGTGAAGAATGCCAACAGGATTATTTTCAAAAATAAGTTTGTAGGTACTCTCAGAGGGGAGTTGGAACGCATAAACGTTTGCGGGCTTATTTAATGTGTAGTCTGCATCAGATGTATCAAAATGAGTACGAATACGTTCTTTGAGCGACTTATCCAGCGCAGGGTGAGAAAGTAAATCATTCCGGAGATCTTCAGAATCCTGATCTTCTTTTTGATGCATTGCCATAGCGAACCAATTGCGATTG
>DATGBT010000146.1:0-3632 GCA_035312505.1 Balneolaceae bacterium
ACAATACACATCATCATGTTTCTTTTTGGCTGAACTGAAAATTTTCGATCTGAATCATAAGGGCGGCATTACATTTTCAGCTGAGAAGTGAGCCGGAAAACATCAGTCTGCTGCAGTTAATCTGATGAGCCCGTAATACCCAGGTAAAGACGGTCATTCACAATTTGTTTCACACCCAAAATATCATCTGTCGATATAGAGTGCGGCAGCTGCTGCAATGAGTTTATCCCCAAAATTTCTAAAAAAGCGAAAAATGGCATTTGAGTTCTGCCTTTCGATTTCAGATTTAATGGAAGCCTTGAGATCCATGAAACCTCCGAGGCTTCGTTCAAGGCCCCCCCTGCGATTACGGACCAGCCATAGCCGCTCGTGTTCATTAATAATTTCCGTAACCAACAAACTCATTTCATCCAGTAATTCCAGTTTCTGCCCGGGGGTGTATTCTCTCATCCACTGTGCATAATGCCGGGTTTTTGCACCAAGATGTATCATCCTGATTGCGTTTTCCATCTCATCGATAATCAGGCCAGCATCATGACGATCCATATTGCTCTCCCGCAATCGCTCTCTGAGAATAGATGTATAATCAAGGATTGCCTGATGATTATAGGCTTCTGGGTTATCAAAACGATCGATAATCTCGTTTATCACGTCATCACTCACCTGCATAAGGTTGGGTAACTCCCGCACCAAACGATTTTGAACAGCATCCTGCATTACAGGATCCATGATACCAAACATATACGTTTGCATCGTGGTGGTCATATTTACCATTTTATACTCTTCAAACTGGTTATATCGACCCAGGTCCAGTACCAGTGCCCCCATCTCTTTGGCCCTGTCCTGAAAGATGAACTGGTTCAGGAATTTAACAAGAGGGAGTGCATCGCGGCTGTCGTAGTTCCAGCTAACAGCGGCTCCATACGTGAGAGGCGCCCAGCTCACCGGCCAGTATTGCCAGTGCCCCATATCACCCCAGTCGGTAAGAAGCATTCCCATGCCGCCATGTGCAAGGGCGGCTTCAATCGAGACATTAATGTTCTCCATCATGTTATCCGTTCGTCCCGTAAATGTTGTCCAGCTGCTGGTTCCCGGCGCCACCAGAAATGGCAATCCTGCATCACTAATTCTGGCTACATGCTCATCAAAAGGATGAATCGATTCATAACCCCACTCAATTAAAATTACATCCTGCGGAATCTCCGGAATAATTTCCGGGTGTTTGGCGACGATATCTGCCCAAATCATCATCTGCTTTCCGTGATTTTCCTTTACATATGTGTTAATCTCCTTTAGAAAATCAAGATAGAGGTAGCCTGCCCCCCCTTTTTCCGCGGCCAGTTCTTCTGTTTTGCACTTTCCCAGTTCAAAGGGCTCATCCAGATTGGCATTAAAATAATCAGAACTAAAATTGGGAAGCATGTCGTCCGTCATCTGCTTCACCAGTTCCAAACTCTCCGGATTGGAAACATTCAGGGTGGAGTTGTACTCAAACAGCCCCATAATTAAATAGCCGTCCGGGCATTCGGCCAGGTGTGAAAATTGATCTGTAGCCAACCACTTGCTCATATGACCCAGCATATTCTGGTTTGGCACCAGATCGATCATATGCATTTCTGCATACTGATCCAGTGCCTGCATCTCCTCACCAGTAACCGGGGTTTCTGTGGGTTCCCATGTACCCTGAAAAGAGGAGTAGCTGAATGAAAAGCCTTCAACATATAGCTGTAAATGGTTGTAGCGCAAAAGCGCAAGCATGTCAATAATCTCAGTCAACGTTTCCATCGTGGGAATTTTATCACGGGATATATCTATCATAGCCCCGCGCACTTTTAAATCGGGCCAGTCGGTTATGGAAAGAACCGGCAGACTGCCGTTGCTTTGTTTATAAACCTGTCCCAGGGTCATGATACCATAATACAGTCCAGGCAGGTCGGCAAAATATATCTCAACTCCATCCGGCTGAATTACTAGACGGTACCCTTCCGGAGGCAGGGTTTCATCCAGCTGAACACGAAGCATTTCGTTCCCCGAAACCGAAATCGATTCACTACCCAGATACTTAGATACAGCATTATTCACCATGACCCGGAGATCAGCGGGTGCCGAAATTCGGATACTCTCCGGCATGACGAACGTTCCCTCCCCTTTTTTTATCTCTTTAGGGACAGGCAGCAAAACCAGTTCATTCACTTTCTTTTCGTCTGAATGGATAAATGAGAACTCAGTAACGGGCGCGGCCGGCAGTGGGGCTTCATACCGTAATTCATAAACAATCGTTAGAAATAAGATGGTAGCTACAACAATTAGAATCGCTGCGATAAATAGTCTCTTTATATTCTTTTTAAAAGCAGATTTCATAGCTCTGTTCCGTTCGTTAACACAAATCAATCTTTAAATATAAAGTAAGTGCAACCCCTTGTCCACGATGGATACCTATATAAATCATCCTCTATAAAAAGCGAACACTATCTTTAAAACGATCTTAGAAACCGATTAGCCTTTAATCCTGATACCAGTCTGCACATATCATCTTTGGCTTGTAGACAATAAAAAAAATGAGTTAATTCAGCCTTAACCAAACCTGCGCTATGTTTTAACAACGTTGTACCCGGCGTAAAACCTAAATCATGGAGTTCAAAAAATGGCAAATAAAGAATCGGCCGGAGATGAAAGCGGATGGAGTAAAAAAGTATCACTGATTGGTAGCCTGCTGATGCCGCTTGTGCTTCTCTATCTCGGCCATATATATAAACAAGCTGAGGAAAAGGCCGGGCTACAGGAGCATTATGTAGAGCTGGCCCTGAATATTCTTGAAGATGAATCACAATCGCAAAATCCCCATCTGCGTGCCTGGGCAATCGAGATTATTCACCATTATAGCCCAGTGGACGTGAGTACAGAATTAAAAGATCACCTTATGCAAAATGGGTATAACGCGCAAAGAAACGAATAAATGTATCTCTATCGAGCCAACCCACAAAATTCATATTTACTTAATAAAAAAAGAGAGCCACAATTTCCATCATGACTCTCCGGGTCTGCCGGAAGCATTTCTTTGCTACCGGTGAATTGACGAATGATACAACTCTCCATGCTATCGCTTCTTTGGGTCAATAATGCGATCAAGCATCTCTTTTAATGAATAGGCTTGTTTCCTCTATCTTTGTTTTACAGAAAATTCCAACAATTATGTGTGCCATTATATTTGATTCATAAAATATTATTCATGCTATACTATGAATACAGACATACACTTGAATAATGAGTTTTCGAACATCTGTTTATTTAATAACCGGAGAACCATTACATTCCTGTTATCTGATAGTTGACTGAATATCATCTAAAATCAAAACCCAAAAAATGACAAGCTAGATTTTCGGCTATACTATTATAGTTTAGATATTTCCTGATACTTTAAAGCTTATTGAACTGTTAAACAGAATCTTAATCTGCAATTCCTGCGCAATTAACCAAGTGTTTGCGTGGAAATAGTTATCAGATAGTTCTCGAATATATTCCGGATACATTTTTATGGTCTATTTAGCATTCCTACTTGTAGCATTGTCACCTCATTATTTCTCACCCGGGTCATCAGATGTAACCGACTCTGTAACTGTATTTAAAAATGA
>DATGBT010000147.1:0-32696 GCA_035312505.1 Balneolaceae bacterium
GGTATCAAGAAGCATGGCAACTACTTATCTGCCCATTTCATCTGTTTTTATCTTAATTCCGGCACTGTCAGTCAGCGGTCTGGTTTTTTTCCGGAATGAGCTGGATGGGTTTTATGATAATTTGATCCTGAACACCTATATAGTTTCAGTAGCAAGCTTTTTTTCTCTGCTCTGGGTACCCGTTCTATGGATCTATCCTGAAATAGTTGTGAGTAATTCGGCTCGTCTCTCTGTCTCAATTTCCATATTGGGACTTCCATTGCTGTGGATGTATCACAAGTTTTTTCCCGATAAAACACCGATTTCAGTCATTCGTCAGCTCTCAACTGCTGCATCCGGGTTTATTCTGTACATTGTGTTATCAGGTTTCATATCAGGAATTCTGGGATATATGATCTTTGCTATTCGCAGAATTGCTGAGCTCTCGGGTCAGGGATAACTACTGCACCTTATTCAGGATAAAACGTTTGGGAAGTGTATAATCGAGAGCTCCTAGCCCGAAAAGGGCGAAATCGTACACTGCGGGATCATCAGGATTCATCAGCTTAAGCGTATTTGTAAGCTCGTTTACGGTTTTCAGGTCGTTGCTCTTGCGTGTTATGAGCCCATAGCGTCGCGACTGTCTTGCAACGTGTACATCAAAGGGTACCTGAAGCTCAGCCGGAGGCATGAAATTCCAGAGTCCGGGATCTACCGGGCTGTTTTTCCGAATCATCCACCTCAAATACATATAAAGTCGTTTACAGGTGCTCCCCTTTTCCGGATCGGAAATATGTTTCCTTGTACGAACAGCAGAGTCGAAACTCAATTCGAAGAAGAGCTCACGAAATATGGCAAGGAAATGGCGGTTTTGTTTTAGTGCAAGATCATAGCAATGCGACCAAAAAGACTCGAAATCGTCGAATTGTGTATAGATGGTTTGCAGCCCCGAGATGAGGCCGTGAATGTCTATAGGCTTGAATGTTCGGTGTTTAAATCCTTTCAGAATAATAAAATCAGACTGTTTATAGTCCATGACAAATTCATACGGCTGGTAATTAAACCTGCTGAGTAGCTCGCCAACCTTTGAAATGACAATATCACGCCGTCCCCAGGCCATTGTAGCGGCAAAAAAACCGGCGATTTCAATGTCTTTCTTATTTTCAAATGCATGCAGAAACTGTACGGGATCGTGCGGGATATATTCAGATCTTTCCACCTCTGCATTAATCTCGTCAAGATAGGGCTTGAGATCCATTAGAGTATGCAATGAACGTTTTCTCAAGGAGTAGTTACCCTGCATTTTTTACAAATTTCTGAAGGGATTGTTCGTCGAGCTCTAACAGATCATGAATGATGCTTTTATTGGCTTTAGGAAAAGGAAAGTGGTCGATATTATTCAGATGTACCCACTCCAGTTTGTCGCTGGAATTTGGTTTCGGGGAGCCTCTTTTTATTTTGCACCAATAAGCATGCATTGTAATTTTGAAATGGGAGTAAGCGTGTTTTAGCTCTTTAAATTTATCAAAAACATCTGTTTCTACACCCAGCTCTTCTTTTAGCTCTCTTTTGAGTGTTTCATCAAGCGTCTCACCTTTTTCCTGTTTACCACCGGGGAACTCCCAAAGCCCGCCCAGCATGCTCTCCTGCGGACGCAGCGATATTAAAACTTCATCATTCTCATTAACAATAATACCCACGGCAATTTGATGGTGAGGGATTTTTTTTGCCGGCGATTTATACGGTATGGATTCAGTCTGAGCTGTATTCCACGCTTTGCAATCTGTTTGAAGGGGACAGGAACCGCAATCGGGGTTTGACGGAGTGCAAACCGTAGCTCCAAGCTCCATTACGGCCTGATTAAAATCACCGGGATTTAACGCAGGAACGGCATCATCCATAAACTCCTGAACCTCTTTTTTTACAGATGATTTTCTGATATCGGACGTAATGCCGTTATACCGGGTTACTACCCGAACAACATTGCCGTCTACAACGGCATATTTCTTTTGGTAGGCGATACTCAATATGGCAGATGCGGTGTATGGTCCAATCCCCTTCAGCGAAGTAATCTCATTGTATGTGGATGGAACAGCTCCATCATACTCCTTAACAACCTGTTTCGCGGCATGATGCAAGTTTCTTCCGCGGCTGTAGTAACCAAGACCTTCCCAGAGTTTAAGGACCTGCTGTTGGTCTGCTTTTGCCAATTCATAAATGGAAGGAAATGCTTTTAAAAAACGGTGGTAGTAGGGAATAACCGTATCCACACGAGTTTGCTGAAGCATAATTTCGGACACCCATATTTCATAAGGGTCGCTTGTGTTTCGCCAGGGCAGTTCCCGTTTATGTGTTTGATACCATTCAATAAGCGGGTCTGAAAAAGATTCAGGCACCATATTTAAAACAGATCCTCATCGAGTCCTTCGTTAATATCAATTTCTATTACGTTGAACTCAAAATTTTGAGATGCTGCTGCTCCATACTGGTCGGTAGCGATAACGCGGAATGAGTGGTTGCCAACCTGTCTGATCGTTGGAGACCATGTAAAAACACCGGTTGTTTCATCAATTGAAGCGCCATCGGGCATGTCTACACCAATGTATCGAATTAGGTCGGGATTAGGCCCATCAGGGTCCACAGCCGACAATCTCAGCTCAAATTCTTCTCCCACAGGCAGCGTTACCGGCCTCATGTTTCCTGTTCTGGGCGGAGAGTTGAATTTTCTTACATCGACAGTAAATGTGCTTGTGGCCGATTTTCCATCTGTCGTAGTTGCTGTAATGGTTACGTCGTGGCGACCCGTCTGGGATGATCGCGGCTGCCAGTACAAAGAGTTTCCACGTATACTCGCATTATCAAAAGTAGCTTCGTAAGCAATGGTTACGCTGCCGGGGTCAATTTCGGTTTCAAACTCTATGGGCAGAAGTAGCGGGCGTGGATAAGGAATGGTAACATTTTCAATGGGTTTCAATGAAAAAACGGAATCGCCCGACTGAGTATCGGAACCGGAGTCTTCCGCTAATGACTCTCTTAATAGTACCGGTGCAACAGAGTTAAATTCAGATAACCACAGATCTTTGCCCGAAAGCGCCGTGTGGTTTCCGGCACTGGTTCTAGATTTCCACTGCTCAAAATTTCCGTCAGCTTTACCGGTCCAAACTAAACTCTCAGCCGTTCTGATTACATATAGCCCATTCCATTCAAGTACGGAAACTGCTGCTCCCTGCACGTTTGTTAACTGGTTAGTATCACCATCTGAATTGATGTAAAAAACATTTCCTGTGTTATCGGCTCCAATCAGGTCATTCTCTACCAGAAAAAGTCTTGAAAGATTTCTGTCTATAGAGATGCTCTCCTGTATCAGAATTTCGTCTTCATCAATATTCAGTATGGTTAATCTGTTGCCTGCACTTAAAACGTAAAGAAGCTGTTCACCGTCGGACGCCAAATCGATAGCAGATGGAATATTGTTTACTAAAGTTATGTCGGTATCTACACTTTCTGGAGTGGCCAGGTTGACAATCCCGAGGCCCGATTCGCCGAGGGCGGTAAATAGCTGTAGGCCAATACGTTTTACGTTTAAGGGGCGGGCGGGTAGTATGGTTGATGAATAGACTCCCAGAACCGATGTTGGTTCCACAACAGTTAGTCGTCGGCTGTTGCCGAAAAGGTAGGCAAATCGTATATCGCTTTTCAGGGTTTGTCCGCGTTCCTGCATACCTGATGAAGAGTAGAGCCACTGTAGGGAATCATCATAAGATCTGAAAACTACCAACCCTTCTTTTTCAGATAGAATGTAGAGATGTGTTTCAGTTCCGTTCATCGTTACTATATCACTGATTTCAATTTCACGGCTCAGGTCTTTTATCAGCTGTGCTTCAGCGGTTTCTGTAGAAAAGGAGCTCCCAAGAAGTATAAGGCCTATTAAAGCTGTTGCGATTGTTCTCATATCTATATTTATAACCAGTTATGTTTTTTATACCAGCGAAGTGTTCTGGAAATACCTTCTTCAAGCGAATATTCGGGTTTATAAGAGAGTTCTTTTGCTGCTTTTTCGTGTGAACATGTCCAGGTTAGTACCATTTCGTTCGCTTTTTCCCTGTTTAGTACAGGATATGAACCAAACAGTGCAGCAGTTGTTTCAACAGCACCGGCTATTTTTTTCACCCAGGTTGGTTTTATCTTCAGGGTGATCGCTTTTTTGTCTAAAACAGTAGAGACGATATCTCTTATTTCGTTCCAGTTTGTAATTCGGTCGCCACCTATGAAATAGGTATGAACACCTTTTTCAGACTGTTTGGAAGCTTTCAAAATGGCCTGAACCAAATCCTGAACAAAAAGTAAAGATAGCTTAGGATTTTCACCATCGCCAACCATTGGCGCTAAACCTTTGCTCATCATATTGAAAAGCGTAAAAATCTGATTTTCCCTTGGACCATAAACGGCAGGAGGCCGCAATATTGTTACAGACATGTCATCGTCTGCAAGATTGTGAATCATCTCTTCCATCATTTTTTTTGACTCTCCATACATGCTCACGGGCTTCATTTCGGCATCTTCTGTGAGCGGCTCCTTGTTACTTGGCCCGGCAGCAGCGAGAGATGAAAGTATGACCAGCTTGCGAACGTTATTTTTTTTTGCCAGGCGAACCAGGTTCTCGGTAGCCTGTACATTTGCGTGAATAAACTCCTTTTTTGATGGGGCTTTAACTATAGCTGCGAGGTGGAAAAGGGTATCAGTATCTGTAAGAGCAGTGTCTATTTTTTTTATAGAGTCGAGATCTCCGCTGATCTTTTCATAAGATTTTCCTTTTAGCCACTTTTCATCACTACGAACAAGACATTTTACGGTTTCCCACCGGCTATCTTCAATAAGTTGCTCTGCTAAATGACTGCCGATAAATCCGGTTCCGCCGGTAACAAATGCTTTCATTTAATTTGTATATTAAAAATTCTGTGAAATTAATGAAACCTTGTGGTAAATGACGATTAACCTTCCACCTGTATCACATGTGAAGATACGAAGTTGAGAAGTGCATTTAAAACAGTATGGCAAAGATCAAAGTAGCAATATTTACGGGAAACTATAATCATATTCGGGATGGTGTTTCGCTAACGCTTAACAGGCTCGTTGCTTTTTTGTTAATGAATGAAGTTGAAGTAATGATTTTTGCACCAACTATAGATGATCCGGCACTTGATCACAAGGGAACGCTTGTAGCTGTCCCCTCAAAAAAGCTGCCCGGTAGGCCCGAATATCGAGTTAGCACCGGATTTCCTGAAAAACAGCGCCGTATTCTTGAAGAGTTCAATCCGGATATTGTTCATATTGCAACACCCGATATTCTTGGATACAAAGCTTTAAAATGGGCTCAAAAAGCCGAAAAACCAATTGTCTCATCGTTTCATACTCACTTTTCAAGCTATTTAAAGTACTACAATATAGGATTTCTCGAACCTATACTCTGGAAATATCTTCGCTGGTTTTATAATCATTGTGAACAGGTTTATGTGCCATCACAGTCAATGGCGGATATTTTGAAAGAGCATTATATCGAAACGGATCTCAAAATTTGGGCAAGAGGAATTGATACAGAGCTTTTTCATCCATCAAAAAGAGATGAGAGCTGGAGAATGAAAATGGGGCTCAGGGAGTCAGACATTGTGATTACCTATGTATCGAGATTGGTTTGGGAAAAAAATCCTGATCTCTTCGCAGATGTCGTAAAACGGCTTCAAACAAAATTTAAACAGGTAAAAGCACTGATTGTTGGTGACGGGCCGGCACTTTCCGGTTTAAAAGAGATATTTCCTGAAGCTGTTTATACCGGTTTTTTGAAGGGCGAAGAGCTTGCCGCGAGCTACGCAAACAGCGATATCTTCTTCTTTCCCTCAGATACGGAAACATTTGGTAATGTAACGCTTGAAGCAATGGCAAGCGGACTTCCTTGTGTTGTGGCCGATGCAACCGGCAGCAAGTCACTTGTTGAGCATCATAAAAACGGGTTCGTTATTCCGGTTGAGAGGAAGGATGAATTTTATAACTCTCTTGAAACGTTAATTGCAGATAACACACTTCGGGAAAAAATGGGTGCTTCATCTCTTGAAAAGTCGAAGCAGTATACTTGGAGTGCTATAAATAACCGTTTGCTAAAATTTTATAAAGAAGTTTTAAGTAAGTAACAGTTTTGAAAATTTTATATATATCTCATCTTCATCCGCCAAAAAATGCTCCTCTTGAAAATATAGGCGGCATGCAAAATGTAAGTATTCAGCTTACAAATGAGCTTCAAAAAAGAGACGATGTAGAACTGGAGAAGATAATCATGGAATCGTCGTGGGAAAATATCAATGTAAAGACGACAGGTTTTTTGTTTTCTCTGCTGAGGAAAATTCCAAGGCGGACGAAATCATTTCAGCCCGATGTGATCCTGTTTTCATCGATGGTGACGGCCTCCGTAGCACCGTTGCTGAAAAAAAGAGTAAATGTTCCAATGGTTACCATTAACCACGGTCAGGACGTTACTCTGCCTGTATCTGTTTACCAGTGGTACGTACCCAAAATTTTTAAAGCGTTATCAGGTGTGATTTCCGTTTCTTCGGCAACACGTAAGGCTTCTATTCTTCGGGGGCTTTCTCCCGAAAAAGGAGTGGCCCTTCCAAATGGCTTTGATGGATCTGCTCAAAATGATTTGCCATCGAAGAATGAAGCAATTGAAGAGCTTGAGAAGAAGTATGAACTGTCACTGAAAGACAAAAACGTAATTGTTACAGTGGGCAGACAAGTGAAACGAAAAGGGCACGAATGGTTTATTAGTGAGGTGATGGATAAATTGCCGGATGATGTTGTTTTTTTTCTAGTCGGTTACGGTCCGGAATATGAAACGATTATGAGAGCCCGGGATCTATCGGAATCTGCTCAGCGAATTATCATTACCGGTAAAATATCTGATGAGCTGTTACAGTTTTGTTACGCTGCCGCCGACCTTTTTGTGATGCCCAATATTCCGGTTGAAGGAGATATGGAAGGATTTGGGATTGTTCTCCTTGAAGCAAACAGAGCGGGAGTTCCTGCAATATCCTCAGACATTGAAGGAATGCGTGATGTGATAAAACAGGGAGTAAATGGCTACAGGGTTCCGCACAGCGACGCAAAACAGTTTGCAGAAAAAATTACTGAAACGCTTCATGGCGATTTACAGGCGCTGTCGGAGAGCTCAAAAAAATATGTAAATGAAAAATTTAGCTGGAATTGTGTAGCCGATCAGTATGTTAACTTTCTGAAAAATATATAGGTATTTATATCGCATTCGCGGAATTTGATTGATCACGAATACTCGGTATATTTACTTGTTTAATATATAATGTAATGCTGTTATAATGAGCGATATAAAGGCCGGGACCTCGCAGGGGAAAATTTTTAAGAAGGCTCATAAGTTTACGACCGCCGACGAAATTAAGGAGATGGGTCTATACCCTTATTTTAAACCTCTGCAGGCTACGGATGGAACGAATGTATGTATAGAGGGACGCGACGTTATCATGGCGGGTTCCAACAACTATCTTGGCCTTACAAACGACCCGCGCGTTATTAAAGCAGCCCAGGATGTAATTACCGTTTATGGCACAGGATGCACGGGATCTCGGTATTTAAACGGTACGCTGGATCTTCATTTGGAGCTGGAAGAAAAGCTTGCCGAGTTTATGAACAAAGAGGCCTGCGTTCTTTTTAGTACAGGTTATCAAACGAATGAAGGCTCTATTCAAACCATTGCTGACAGAAACGATATTATTTTCTCTGATAAAGATAACCATGCATGTATAGTGGTTGGGACACAGGTTTCGAAAGCAAAAACCGTTCGTTACCGTCACAATGATATGGAACACCTGCGGTCACTTATTCAAAAATCGGATCCCGATGCGGGAAAAATCATTGTTACAGATGGGGTTTTCTCCATGTCGGGCACACTCGCAAATGTCCCCGAACTTGTAAGTATTGCCAAAGAGTTTGGAGCAGGTTTGTATCTCGACGATGCCCATGCAATTGGTGTTGTGGGTGAGGGAGGAAGAGGTTCTGCGTCGGCGTTTGGGTTAATGGACCAGGTAGATTTAATTAGTGGTACATTCTCAAAATCTTTTGCATCGCTGGGTGGATTTTTGGTAGGCGATCAGCCGGTAATAGATTATATCCGCCATCAGTCACCGGCACATATTTTTAGCGCCAGCATGCCGCCGGCGAATGTGGCAACGGTATTAAAGTCCCTTGAAATTTTACAGGAAGAGACCTGGAGGCTTACCCGCCTCGATGAAATCTCAAGTTATATGCGAAAAGAGCTTAAAAACCTCGGTTTTAATGTGTGGAACAGCCAGTCGCCCATAATTCCGGTAGTAATTGGTGAAATGTACGACTGTTTCCATTTCTGGAAAGACCTGTTTGAAGAAGGTGTTTATGTAAACGCGGTAGTACCTCCAGCTGTACCCCAGGGACAGGCATTAGTTCGCACAAGCTATATGGCAACTCATACCGACGATCATCTTGATAAAATTCTTGAAGTGTTTAGAAAAGTTGGCATTAAACGCGGCATAATAGATGAAAACGGACGGCCTCTCACAAATCTGGCTGGCTAACTCCTAACTCTGAGTCGAAGTGAGCACAAACACCCATAAAATCACTTATGTCACTTCAAAAAAAGAGATCAGAGAGTTTATAAACTTTCCTTACGAGCATTATAAAAACGATACATTCTGGGTTGCCCCCCTTAAGACTGAGCAAAAAAAGCTTATAGATAAAGAGAAAAACCCTTTTTTCAACAACGCTGAGATGGCCATGTTTTTGGCGCACTTCAATGGTAAGCTTGTTGGACGAATTGCGGCAATTATCGATCACAGATTTAATAAGTACCACAACACAGAAGCCGGGTTTTTCGGGTTTTTTGAATGTGACAACAACCAAAGTACAGTTGATCTGCTCTTCAGAGTTGCCGAAGGGTGGCTCCAGGAGAGAGGGGTTAAAAAAATGTTGGGCCCGTCCAACCCCGGTATGATGGATGAAATAGGCATTCTTGTGGAAGGTTTTGATAAGTATCCAACGATATTAATGCCCTACCATAAACCGTATTATGATGAGCTGATAAAAAACAGCGGCTACGAAAAAGAGATGGATCTGCTCGCATACCATGTAACACAGGAAAATGTAGATCGTGAGCGAGCAAACCGCGCGGTTGAGATCGTTAAAAAAAGACTGCCGGGAATCCATATTCGGGAAGTCAACCTGAAGAAAATGGATAGCGAAATCAAGATTATCAGAGAACTATTCAATAGCGCCTGGAAAGATAATTGGGGCTACATTCCACTTTCAACTGAAGAATTTGAAGTGCTCGCCAAAGATTTGAAATCCATTATCGACACGAATTTTGCACATGTTGCAGAAATTGACGGAAAACCCGTTGGGTTTTCGATCGCGTTACCTGACTATAATCAGATATTCCGGGATATGAATGGTAAGCTGTTCCCTTTCGGGATTTTTAAAGTGCTTTGGAATAAGAAAAATATCAATAAGGTTCGTACGGCACTAATGGGAGTGCTGCCTGAGTATCGCGGGCGTGGAATTGATGTTTTGCTTCATCGCGAAGCCATCGTAAATGGACTTGAGCACGGTATAGATTCTTCTGAAGTCGGATGGATTCTTGAAAATAATGTCAACATGGTTCGTGTTGCTGAAAGAATGGGAGGAAGTCTCGATAAACGCTACAGAATGTATGGTAAAAAACTGATCTGATTCCCTCTCTGTTTTTCAGTTTTTGCCGCAAATATCCTACCTTACAAGAGCGGTATTTATCAAAAAAATCATAAATATCGCTTCGCAAATACCGGCCTGCAGTAACTGTTATTAGCCGGCTATACATATTTAAAAAGAAAAAAAATTGAGTGACTATTATGCCAGAATTTCGCATTGAAAAAGACTCTATGGGAGAAGTTAAAGTACCAAAAGACGCATATTATGGCGCACAAACCCAGCGCGCTTTCGAAAATTTCGACGTCAGTGGTATTCGATTCAGTTCAACATTTATATCAGCGCTTGGAAGGGTAAAGTACTCAGCTGCAAAGGTAAATTGTGAACTGGGTTTGTTGGATAACGATGTGTCGCAAGCTATACAAATGGCAACGAAGGAAATTATTGAGAACAAATTTGATGACGACTTTGTGCTTGATATTTTTCAAACCGGATCGGGCACATCCACAAATATGAACGCCAATGAGATTATCTCGAAAAGAGCGAACGAACTCAAGAAGAACACAGATGTAAATATTCACCCTAACGATCATGTAAACTTTGGACAAAGTTCCAATGATGTGATCCCCACTACAATAAGAGTGGCGGCAGCCATTTCGGTTCAAAAGAAATTAATTCCCGCCCTGAAGTATCTTTCAAAGGTTCTTAGAGAAAAAGGAGAGGAGCTTAAAGGTGTCGTTAAAACGGGACGAACGCATCTTATGGACGCTATGCCTATTACGATTGAGCAGGAGTTTGGAGGGTATGCACGGCAGATTGATCTTGGAGTTGAAAGACTGGAATCGGCTATGAAAAGGCTTACTGAACTCCCACAGGGAGGAACGGCAGTGGGTACAGGTATTAATACTCATAAAGATTTTGGGAAACGGTTTGCACGCGAAATTTCTGAAGGTACCGATATTAAATTTCGGGAAGCTGAAAATCATTTCGAGGCTCAGGCCACTGTAGACGCACCCGTGGAGCTCTCAGGACAGTTAAAAACCATTGCAGTTGGACTTATGAAAATTGGCAACGATTTCAGATGGATGAACTCGGGCCCGAATAGTGGGCTTGGAGAACTACAATTAAAGGCACTGCAGCCCGGATCATCTATAATGCCTGGTAAAGTGAATCCCGTTATTGAAGAGTCATTGACAATGGTTTGCGCACAGGTAATCGGGAACGATGCTGCCGTAACGATTGGCGGACAAGCCGGGAATTTTGAATTAAACGTAATGTTGCCAGTAGTTGCACATAATCTTCTGCAGTCGATTGAAATTCTTGCAAATGCAGCTAGAAATTTTGCAGATAAATCTGTGAGTCTGCTTGTTGCCCGCAAAGAAGAGATTGAAAAGATGGTAGGAAAAAACCCAATACTTGTAACGGCATTAAACCCGTTAATTGGGTACGATAAAGCAGCTCAAATTGCCAAGAAAGCTTATGCAGAAAACAGAGCGGTTCTTGAGGTTGCCAAAGAGATGACGGATTTATCAGAAGAGGAGCTGAAAAGCGCCCTCGATCCCATCAATATGACCAAGGGCGGATTTTCAAAATAACCGCACCATGCTGTTTTAATGAAAAGAGGAAAAAGTCTGTGATTTATTAAACAATTGGCGGAAAATTCGCTATTTGTCAAATTGTTTTAGTGTATAAAACTCTGAGACGATGTTTTGTAAATAGAGCACAACCTCTTATTATTGTTTGGCCGACCATAGACAGGATAATCCGGCAGTTTATCTGCCGGGTATATTCTATCTAACTATTTAATTTGCATTGATATACACTATGCCAGTGAAAGAAGTTACAGAAATATCGTACTCCGAAAATGAGGTGAAAGACATTCTGGAAGACTACCGGCTTGCACGAATAAGCAGGGAGATGTCGTTATTGGGACGCAAGGAGGTTCTTTCAGGTAAAGCGAAGTTCGGTATTTTTGGTGATGGAAAAGAACTGCCACAACTGGTGATGGCTAAATTTTTTCAAAACGGTGATTTTCGATCAGGATATTACCGCGATCAGACGTTCATGTTGGCTATTGGCCAGCTTACTATACAGGAATTCTTTGCACAGGTATACGCAAATACTGATGTAGAAGCCGACCCCAATTCTGCAGGACGTCAGATGAATTCTCATTTTGCAACCCGGCTTCTGAATGATGATGGCACGTGGATTAAACAAACCGAATCAAAAAATACCTCTGCTGATGTTTCTCCAACAGCCGGGCAAATGCCACGTCTGCTTGGGCTGGCACAAGCCTCAAAACTGTATCGGAATGTAGAAGAACTGAAAGATGCCACAGACTTTTCAATAAATGGCAACGAAATAGCCTGGGGAACCATAGGTGATGCAAGTACATCTGAAGGAGTATTCTGGGAAACGCTGAATGCTGCCGGTGTACTTCAGGTACCCATGATTGTTTCTGTATGGGATGATGGATACGGTATATCCGTGTCAAAAAAACATCAAACAACCAAAGAAAGCATTTCCAAAGTTTTACGCGGGTTTAAGAGAACAAAGAATCAGCCGGGTTTTGAAATATTCACTGTAAATGGATGGGATTACGAAGAACTGATTTCAGTTTATAATGATGCGACTACAGTAGCCCGAGAAGAGCATGTTCCCGTTGTGATTCATGTTGAAGAGGTAACCCAGCCGCAGGGACACTCAACATCCGGTTCGCATGAACGGTATAAGAGCGACAATCGATTAGAGTGGGAAAATGATCATTGCTGCAACAAAAAATTCAGAGAGTGGATTGTAGAACAGGGTATTGCTGAGCCAGATAAACTGGATGAAATTGAAAATGAGGCCAGGGAAGAAGTACTTGCTGAACAAAAGAAAGCCTGGAATGCTTTTCAGGAACCGATAATATCAGAGAAAAATGAACTGGTTGAAATTCTGAAGAGAGTTGTCGAATCTCACCCTGAGAATGAAAAAATAAAGGAGTATCAGACAAAACTGAGCAGAATAAGACGTATGATTCGGCGAGAAGTAATGTCGGTTGCGCGAAAAATCGCGATACATCTTCGGGGAAAGTCGTCTTCTGCAAAAGATGAATTGTTAGCATGGCTCGAAAAGCAAAACGAAAACAACCGCGATCGATATAACTCACATCTCTATAGTGAATCTCCATACACTCCCTTGCGGATTGAAGAGAACGAGCCTATATATGATGAACAGGCAAAGCGAGTGGACGGACGCGTTGTACTTCGTGATAATTTTGATGCCATTTTTTCGAAATATTCCAATACCGTTGTTTTTGGGGAAGATGTTGGAAGGCTTGGCGATGTAAATCTTGGCCTGGAAGGCATGCAGCAAAAATATGGTGCCTTTCGTGTAAGCGATACGGGTATAAGGGAAGCTACAATCCTGGGGCAGGGAATCGGTATGTCGCTCAGAGGATTGCGCCCCATTGCAGAAATTCAGTATCTCGACTACCTGATGTACTGTTTCCAAACCCTGAGTGACGATGTGGCTACTCTGCGATACAGAACCAAAGGCGGACAGGCATATCCGCTTATTGTAAGAACAAGGGGACACAGGCTTGAAGGAATCTGGCATGCCGGCTCACCCATGGGGATGATTGTGCATGGCCTGCGAGGTATGCATGTATGTGTACCTCGGAACCTCACGGAGGCTGCCGGTTTTTATAATACCCTGCTGCAGGGAGATGATCCGGCGCTGGTTATAGAACCACTAAATGCTTACAGGCTTAAAGAGAAACTACCAACAAATCTTGCAGAATTTACAGTGCCCTTGGGTGTACCTAAAATTATAAATGAGGGGAGTGATCTAACTATCGTTTCTTATGGCTCTACGCTGAATATTGCGGAATCCACGCTGCCTGAGCTTGGCGAACTGGGTATTTCTGCCGAGTTGATTGATGTGCGAACACTGCTTCCTTTCGATCGTGAAAACATAATTTTAGAGTCCCTGAAGAAAACCAATCGTGTCCTCTTTGTAGATGAGGACGTTCCGGGGGGTGCTACCGCATATATGATGCACCACGTTATCGATAAAAACGGAGGGTACTACCACCTCGACAGCGAGCCCAAGTGCCTCACCTCCAAACCACATAGGCCCGCCTATGCATCAGATGGGGATTACTTTTCGAAGCCAAATGCAGAAGATATTCTGGAGACGGTTTATGGGATGATGAGCGAAGCAAATCCCGGCAAATACCCGCCGCTTGATTAACCTCTTATTCGTTTTTAACTGAAGCTTATGCCGTAAATCAATAAGAAGGGCGGCGATTAAAACTTGAAGTAAACAAAGAGCCTTCCGAAATTATCTCGGTCTTTATCTATTCTGTGGTACTTTTGTTTGATATGCTTTTGATCTAAAAATTTAAGGACCCTCTTTTTTAATTGCCCTGAACCTTTCCCCGGAATAATTTCCACCGTTTTGATACGCTTTTCGATCGCTTCATCAATAATTCTGTTGAGTTCCCGATCTATTTGGTCACCCTTGTTGTATATGTTATGAAGGTCGAGTTTTAACTTAGCCATTGTGATGTAGGTTTGAACCAGACCAAAAACCGTTTAGAAGAACCGTGAAAGGTCTTTTCAAAAATTAAATGATCGCATTAAAGAATCATCCAGTCGAGAAAGATGAAAATCCAAATGAGCGGCAGATAAACAAAAGATGAAAACATGAGGCCTTTTGCCGTTGGAACATCCCGGCTTATTACAAAACGAACACCGTAGTAGAAAAATCCAATGGTGGTTAATAGTGCTCCACCAAGATATAGCCACTCAACAAGGCCCATTACATAGAGTTTGTAAACACTGGGGAAGAGTAGCAGAAGGGGCACAATGATCCAGACAGAGGCTTTCATTCCTTTGGGGTCGTTCTTGGGAAGCATTTTAAATCCTGCATGCTCATAATCACCTTTACA
This sequence comes from Balneolaceae bacterium, assembly GCA_035312505.1. Lineage (GTDB taxonomy): Bacteria > Bacteroidota > Rhodothermia > Balneolales > Balneolaceae > Rhodohalobacter. Next base: position 14,651 of record DATGBT010000147.1, read on the forward strand.
GACCCAAGCAATCGCCATAACGTGGGGGATCTGCCAGCAGTAGATAATCCCAAACAGAATCCACATTCCGTGCTCGAATACAGTTCCGCTGGTAGCAGCCCAGCCGCCAACTACCGGCAGTGCTCCGGGGATGGCACCCACAAATACGTTGAGTGCTGATATCCGTTTAAGCGGAGTGTAAGCAAGCAGGTAAATAATGGTTGTGGCAAGAGATACCAGTCCTGCCACCCAGTTAACCATACTGATAAGGTATATAAGCCCTGATAAAATGAGCGTCATTGAAAAAATAAAACTCTGCCGGGGGGTAACTTTATATGCCGGGAGAGGGCGCTTGCTGGTTCTCCGCATCAGCCCGTCAAGGTTTCTCTCCAAAAACATATTGTGTGCCGAAGTACCGGCAGCAATAAGATAAGTACCAAGTGCGGCGTGGAACATCAGGAACAGATCTACATTTCCTGCAGAGCCCATCAAAAAACCAATGAGCATACTGGCCACTACCGACATTGTAATTCCCGGTTTGGTCAGCTCGTAATATGTGCTTACAAGCTCAGAAAAATTTTTAAATGATATGTCTGCAGAGTTGGTTCTGTCCATGTATGTATTTCTCAAAATCAGCCTCAAAATTAATCATTTTAAGATTGATATGTTACCTTAATATCTGCTTCAAACTACAGATGTAGATTCTTTAGCATCTTGTGTAAGGGTGCGGGTAAGAAGTGTTACGTTGAGAATGTTATCGATGATTATTTGGTGCCAAAAGAATGCAAAATTAATATGAATACCGAATGAAACTCAATTTCTATCAAAAAACGGCGATAATAACGGTTATCGCAACTGTAGTACTTATTTTTGTTGGTGGGCTTGTTAGGGCTGCAGGAGCCGGACTTGGATGTCCGGACTGGCCACAGTGCTTTGGAATGTGGATTCCGCCAACTACAGTGGCGGAGCTGCCCGCACAATACGATGCATCTCTGTTTAATTCGCTGCACACCTGGCTCGAATATATTAACAGGCTGATTGGTGTATTGATTGGGTTTCTGATTACCCTTACGTTTGCAGCCTCGTTCAAATACAGGAAAACCGATCGTATAATTACCTATTTTTCGGGACTGGCGTTTGTGATGGTTCTCTTTCAGGGCTGGCTTGGCGGCCAGGTTGTGCGGTCAGGGCTTAGTGCGGGGATGATCACCATTCATATGATCGTCGCCATGGCCTTGCTGGCCACCCTCTTTTATGCTACGTTTCGCTCTCTCAGAAGCAGGATAACACTGTCGTTAAATCCTTCATTAAAAAAGCATCTGCTCATCGTTGCCGGTGCCTTGCTATTTATTACCCTTGCGCAGATGATTATGGGGACACAGATTCGGGAATCGGTCGATTTTGCAAAAAATGTACTTGAGCTCCCACGAGGCCAGTGGATCGATTCTTTGGGCGGACTCTATTCCGTGCACAGGAGCTTTTCCTGGCTGCTTGTAGCCCTGGGGGGATATCTTGTGTACCAAAGCCGCTCTCAATATGTATCAAAAAAGATGAACAGGCTCTCCATATTAATCGCCCTTCTCATTGTTTCTCAAATGTTTATAGGAGTTGGGATGGAAAGGCTGGGTATGATGGGAGTATTCCAGGTCCTTCACCTGGTGGGAGTTGCCATACTGATCTGCGCTGAACTGCTCTATCTGTTTGTTGTATGGTTTTCAAATAAACAAATTGTGGACAGCCTATAACTTTTCACGGAGTTTATGCAGGAAGTGGCGAATCTCTTTTAAATCTTTTTTCGTCTCAAAAGGAATTTCAGGTATCTCATTCTCCTCGGGTAGTGTGCCTGAGTCACCCTCGATCAACTTTTTGGCGCCAGCAGTGCTGTATTTTTTATCCTGTATCAATTCTTTAAGTCTTAAAATAAGTGTGAGATCCTGCTCACGGTATGTTCGATTTCCTCCTTTGTTCTTCCTTGGGCTCAGATCTTTAAAAATAGTTTCCCAATATCGCAGTACATGAGGCTCAACAGACGTAATTTCACTAACTTCACCAATTGAATAATACAGTTTCTTCATAGCGTATAAATCTATTATTTTCTTTCTCCGAAGCAGATGTATATGTTCAGATAAATTTAATGAAGTTGCAAGGCATTGCCGACTAAAAAAACAGACATAAATAAAACCAATTTGGAAGCTGTACCGTCTATAAGTATAGTTGTACCGCTTTTGAATGAGGAAAACTCACTTGAAGAGCTAACGGAGACGATTTATGCGGCCCTCGACGGTTCTTCTTTTGAAATAATATTTGTGGATGATGGGTCTGATGATGCATCCTGGCAAGTAATTTTATCTCTTCATCAATCATATCAAAACGTAAAGGGTATTCGATTTCGGAGAAACCGGGGCAAAAGTGACGCTCTGCAGGCGGGATTTGATGTGGCAGAAGGCCAATATATTGTTACTATGGATGCCGATTTACAAGACGATCCGCAAGAAATTCCCGATCTGATTAAGATGCTTGAAGAGGGGGCCGACCTGGTAAGCGGCTGGAAAAAGGTTCGTCACGATCCAATTTCGAAAACCATACCCTCCCGGTTTTTTAATGCGGTAACCAGGTTCACAACCGGCATTAAACTGCATGATTTTAACTGCGGGCTAAAAGCGTATCGGAGAAAGGTTATCGATCATATCTACCTTTATGGAGAGATGCACCGATATGTCCCCCTGCTTGCAAAGTGGAAGGGTTTCGGAAATATAAAAGAAAAGGTGGTTAAGCATCATCCAAGAAAACATGGGAAAACAAAATTTGGTGTATCCCGGTTTTTAAACGGCTTTCTTGATTTATTAACGCTGCTGTTTGTGAACAGGTATATGCGGCAGCCTATGCACTTTTTTGGGCTTTTTGGCGTACTCTTTCTTGTACTTGGATCGGGAATAAGCTTGTACCTCGCCTATTTAAAACTATTTTTGGGTGAACCGCTTGGGAACAGGCCGCTGCTTTTCCTGGGAATTTTGCTCATCATGGTGGGGGTTCAGTTCTTTTCAATTGGCTTTTTGGGTGAAATGATCAACAAAGGCCAGATCGAAACACAAAAACCGACCATTGGGGAGACGATAGGACTATGAGCAAAATAGCCTATGATCCTGTAAAAGATTCATTTGCATCATTGATTCGTAATTCGAGAAAGCTGAGAAGACTGTTCTATTTTTTGCTTGATCTTTTTTTTCTACGAAGCTGGCACATACGCCGAATTCTTAGAAAACACGCCTCAAAAATAAATAAAATGGGAGAGTGGTATTTGCTTGATGCAGGCAGTGGGTTTGGCCAGTATGACCGTTTTCTGCTCGATACATTTAACAGGGTAAAAATTGACTCTGTAGATGTAAAAAAGCAATATCTGGAGGATAACCGGCATTTTTTTGAAGAAGAGATCAAAAGAGAGAAAATTGTTTTTAATGAGGCCGATCTTCTTACCTTTTCATCTGAAAAACTCTACGATTTTATTATCTGTATTGATGTACTGGAGCACATAGAGGAAGACGAACGGGTGATAAAGAACCTGAGTAACACCTTGAGGGAGGGAGGGCTATTTCTGATGCACTCTCCGTCTCATTACTCTGAAGGGGATGCCGATGAGGACGATACTTTTGTGGGTGAGCATGCCCGTACAGGCTATTCTAAAGCGGATATTGAAAAGAAAATGATGGAGGCTGATCTGCTTCCTGTAAAAACACACTATACGTACGGCAGATGGGGCCGTTTATCCTGGATACTAACAATAAAATGGCCAATGATTTTATTAACAAAACTTGGAATGGCCGCTGCTCTCATACTGCTCCTGTACTATCCTCTTGTACTTCCATTTAGTCTTTTAATGAATTATCTGGATCTGCATACAAAAAATGAGAAGGGTAACGGTATCTACGCAATAGCAAAGAAAATTTAGACTTTTTAAAATATATGTCAGCTTTCAACTCATATTCTGTTGATTTTGAAAGGATATATTCAGAGCAAAATTTTTATTTAAGCAATATGAACAAAGACAAAATTATTTACACTTTTGTTATTCCACTTCTTTGTGGATGCTTAGGTTAATAGATAATTTACAAGGGTTTAAATTAGCCAGGTATCTAAATAATTAAACACGCTACACCCTTTGATTTGATTTGATTGATATTTCCAAACATATTCTGTTTTTCATAGTGATTATGATAACGGTGCCTCTCCGTGCGTCTGGTCAACCGGTCACCCAGGATAAGCTACGTTTTGATAGTTCTGATTCTACAGCCATACAGCATCAACCCTATAAATCGGACAGAACTGTAGGCGGGCACCTGCTTGCCCTGCCGTCGTACCTGGCGCACCTTACAACCAGGCCATTTAGTTACGGAATAAAGAAAGCAGAACAGGTGGTTCCAGGATTATTTGAAGGAGAACGCGGTGATTTTGGAGTATACCCTCTGCTTGAACTTGGAGGTGAAACCGGTTTTTCCTACGGTTTGCTTATGTTTCACCGTAACCTTATCGATCCGGAACATAATCTCAGGCTTGAGGCACTTTTCGGATCCAGCCGCTATAATGATTTCGATTTTGAGTACACAGTAAATAACTTTCTTTCGAAACAGGGAATACTGACGATTGATGCTACTTATGCCAACACCCCCGACAGATCCCTGTTTATCGGAAACAGTACATCTCTTTCTGACGAGAGTTTTTTTGATCGTGAAGATCTGGAAGCAGGCCTTAAATATGACTACAGGCTAACGGATCGCCTGCGGTTTCAATTTGCCGGTAATTATGTAAGAAAAAGAGTTACTGAGAGCGAGGAGGAAGAGGAGCTTTTTGAGGAGGATGAAGATGACATATTTCAACCTTTTCCCCGACAGCTTTTTGGGACAACGTCATTGTTAAAAACGAGTGGACGATTTGTTTGGAATGGTGCCAGGGGAGTGCCGCGTATCAACAGGGGTACCAGAATTATCACAGATTTTGAGTTTGGGAAATCTCTTTCCAACAATGACTTCCATTTTGTGAAATATGGGCTTGAGGTAAATCAGTTTGTGCCTGTGTTCTTTTTACCTGATTCGCGCCGCCTTGGAATAAAAGCTAAAGTAAAAAAAGCTGAGCCTTTAGGTGATAAAAATATTCCTTTTTTTGAACTGCCTTCTTTAGGAAATGCAGATGACCTGCGCGGTTTTGAAACGGATCGTTTTCGTGATTCCGGCTCTCTGTTGATTACTGCAGAATACAGATACCCGATCTGGAGCTTTGCCGATGTTGTGCTGTTTGTCGATGAAGGACAGGTATTTAATGATTATTCCGAAATCGGGATTAAAGATTTTCATACAAGTTATGGTTTTGGCTTCCATTTGATTTCCTCAAAGGGTTTTGCACTTCGTTCAGAATTTGCATTCAGTCGCGAAACATCCCGCTTTATCCTTGTCATTTCACCAAATTTCTGATATAGCATTGATTTCGAATAAAAAACATATCAAATTTATGACCGGGGCTGCAATCCTCTCGACTGTTTTGCTTGTATTTAGTTCATGCAGCAGCACAAAGCCATATACACTGGGCCCTGTGAAAACATTTGATCCCGATACCTCGAGAATACCAATGCCCGATGAGGCAGAATCGTATCAGTATTGGGATCGGGTTGAGAGTACTATTTTTCATCAAATTGAAAAACCTCTGGACCTGAATCGAGTGTTTCGTGCCGCCGGAAATGGACTGGGTTTAAATGCCTCAAAACAGGCCGATAATATCAATGTACTGGACGAGGTCCCGGAGTCGAGTTGGTACACATACAGGCACTTTTACATCCCAATGAGCACCGAGGAACTGGCAAAGGGCCCTAATACGGTAAAACCCGATACATCAGGGTATTGGAATATATTTTCTGCGAAATTATCCGGAGCCAATCCCGGGTTTTTTATTCAAGACGCAAATGGCGAGCGTTTTTTAATAAAATTTGATGGTCCTAAATATCCGGAGTTAACAACTTCTGCTGAAGTTATCGGGACGAAAATTTTCTATGCAGCGGGTTATTTTGTGCCTGAATCTACCATTATAAATTTTAATCCGGATAAAGTGAGAATCAATGACGGCGTAATGGTGGAAGAGAATGGCCAGGAGCGACAGATGACTATGGAAGACTACCGCCAGATAATTACGGTTGCTGCCAACAATGACGACGGAACCCGCAGGGCACTCGCCAGTAAATTTGTAGATGGTATACCACTGGGCCCCTGGGATTTTAAGGGTACACGAAAAGATGATCCCAACGACAGGGTAAAACACGAGCACAGGCGTGAACTTCGGGGAATGCGGGTCATTAGCTCCTGGCTGAACGATACGGACAGGCGTGATGCAAATACGATGTCTGTATATACCGATGGGGGTTATATCCGGCACCTCGTTCAGGATTTTGGAAATACGCTGGGCGCAAACGGTACGGGAATTCATCAACCTATTTACGGTCAGGCATATCTCATTGATCCGAGGTATATGGCGCTTTCGGCAGTTACTTTGGGATTATACATTAAACCCTGGGAAGAGGTAGATCCCCAGGAGTTTATTCCATATCCATCCGTTGGGTACTTTCGAACTGAAACGCTGAGACCCGGAAGGTGGGTTTCGGCCCATCCCATACCGGCATTCGAAAATATGACGCTAAGGGATGCCTACTGGGGTGCCAAGCAGGTGATGAGCTTCAGGGACGATGATATTCGTGCTATTGTAGAGACGGGGGAACTTAGCAACCGTGATGCAGAGGAGTACCTTATCCAAATACTGATCGAGCGCCGCGATATAATCGGGAGATATTGGTTTAGCAAAATCAATCCACTTGATAAGTTTGAAGCCAGCAAGGGTAACGGGGACATTACCCTGCATTTTTCTGATCTGGGTGTCGATTATGATCTTTTTTCTGCCTCGGAAACTGAATATCGTTACTCTGTTTCAGAAGAAGGCGATGCCAAAGCAGGAAGTAAAACAATTAATGAGCCAAGGATATCGGTCTCATCATCGGATATTAAGAGCAACGTGCTGGAATTTAATATTGTTACTATTCGGAAAGACATGAATGCCGCAGAAAAAAATATAAGAGTTTATGTAGTTAATGACAGCCGCGGAGTTCGCGTAGCCGGTATTCAACGTGCGGAGTAAACATGGAAAAGAAAACAATTGCTGAATACATAAAAACCAACTTCTTTGATATCAAAAAGAAGGAGTGGCCCAATGTATTGATGATGTCTATCTTCTTTTTCCTGGTTATTGCCATATTCTGGGTTCTCAAACCAATGAAGAGGGGACTCTTGGTAAATTTGTATCAGGAATCACCATTGGCCCTTTTGGGAACAACGTTTGCCGGTGCGGAGGTAGAGCAACTTGCTAAAGTTTTGAACATGATCGTGGTATACGGTTTTGTGGTTCTGTTTACGTATCTGTCCAGAAAGCTGAAACGGCAGCAGTTAAATCTCTTTTTATGTACTCTTTTTTCGGGACTGTTTATGCTTTTCTCTTTTTTAATTCGTGATCCCGGATCCTACACAGCATGGTCGTTCTATGTGCTCGGGGATATCTTTAACTCCGCAATGGTTACCTTTTTCTGGGCTTTTTCGAATGACCTTTTTACGTCGGAGCAGGCCAAGCGTACATACGGCCTGGTTGGTCTTGGCGGGATTATTGGAGGAATCGTCGGATCGTCGGTAGTGGTTGGACTGGTTGAGGATGTTGGTCGTTCCACTCTATTACTTGCCTGTATTGCACCGATGCTACTGATTGCAGGCATAGGCTATTTCGTAAACAAACGTACATCAGATGAATCTCAGATGGTCCAAAAACCATGCGCAGAGGGGCGCCGCTGTAATGTAATGTTCGAGGGGGCTCATATAGTTACGAGCTCAAAATACCTGATGGCCATTGTTGGAATATTAGGGCTATATGAAATCGTATCAAATATTGTTGATTTTCAACTTTCCGCTACCATTGCTGCCTCCATCACCGGTGACGTTGAAAAAGACGCATATTTTGGGATTGTGGGACAGATTACAAGCATTCTATCACTCATTATTCAACTGTTTTTTACAAGCTATGTAATGAAACGCTTTGGTGTAGGTGTGGCACTGATGTTCCTGCCGATAGCTATTACATTAGGGTCTATTGGATTCCTTTTCACTCCAATACTCATTTTTGCAACAATCATGTCCGTCAGCGATAACAGTCTCAATTACTCCATCAATCAGTCGGCTAAAGAAGCTCTTTATACCCCTACAAGCAGAGATATCAAGTACAAAGCGAAAGCATTTATCGATATGTTTGTGCAGCGGTTTGCTAAAGTTCTGGCTGTAGTATTAAATCTGGCAGTAGCGGCCTGGGTAGGACTGGAAAATGTGCGGTGGCTTACGGTTGCCACACTGATTATTATGGTTTTTTGGATTATGCTCGTACTTTATGCAGGCCGAGAGTTTAGAAAGAAAACAGAAGATGAAACATCCTTTGCAACACCGTAGATCCGTCCGCAGTTTTGACCATATAAAAGCAGGAGCATTTTGAAAAAACTGGTGAATATATTTTATGATATTCGCGAGGGCGAGTGGAAAAGTGCAGGGCTGATGTTTGCTTTGCACTTTTTCTTGATGGTTGTACTTTACTTTTTAAAACCTGCACGCGACAGCCTGTTTCTTGTTGAAACCGGACCCGACCAGCTGCCATTGGTGTACATCGTATTGGCTTTTGTGTCTCTGCCGGTCACCTATTTTGTATCAGATGTATTGACAAGATATAATATCAGATCAGTAATTGTGGGAGTGCTGGGTTTTTTGGCCATTAATCTGCTGGCCATTCGGTGGCTGTTTTACTTCGATCACCCCATTATTTATATGTTCTTCTATATATGGGTAGGGATATTTGGCATACTTGTGATCTCCCTCTACTGGATTTTAGCCAATAATCTGTTCAATGTCGGTCAGTCTAAACGCTTGTTTTCTTTTTTAACACTAAGTGCTATCCTCGGCTCCATTGCAGGCAGTGAAACATCGAGCCAGATTGTATCTACTTCTTCAATTGTAACGGAAGATCTGCTTTATATCTGTGTGGGGTTAATGCTCGTGACTATGGGGCTGATCTGGTTTTTACCTGAATCGGATTCAGCAGAACCCAAAGAAAAAAAACTGGAAGAGAATAAAAGTTTTTCAGGAATTGATGTTGCCAAGAGTGTATTCAGTTCAAAATACCAGTTTATTATTGCAGGGATCATCGTACTCACAACCCTGGCAACAACGTTTACGGATTATCAATTTAAGGTGCTATCGCATGATGTGTACCCGCTTACTGAAGATCTTACCGCTTTTATGGGGACCTTTTATGCAGGTATAAGCCTTGGATCTTTTTTGATTCAGGTACTTTTTTCATCAGGGATCATAAGAAAATGGGGACTTACAGGAGCCGTGCTATCAAGGCCGGCGGGCATGTTTATAGGGGCCATTCTGATGGTGTTTGAACCTGTGCTCGCATCTATCGTTATACTTAACGGTGTCGACGGTTCCACACGATACTCGATTGATAAAACCGGACGCGAGCTTTTATTTCTGCCTCTGTCACAAAATGTAAAGGAGCGCACCAAAATATTTATTGATCTCTTTTTAGACCGTTTCGCCCGAGGGGTGGCAGGTGTTGTATTAATGATACTACTGCTTATAACTACGAATACGGTTTACGTGGTAACCTATTTGCTTCTGGCAACCATTGCCGGCTGGATATGGCTTGGTTACAGGGCTAAGAAAGAGTATGTAGATACATTTAGAACATCACTACAGAAATCGCTCATTGACACTCAAAGCATAGAGTTGAACCTAAATGAGCCTTCTATTGAAAAGCTAATTTGCGAATCACTCCATAGTAAAAACGAATCCCAGGTACTCCATACGTTAATTTTGCTTGAAGAAACCGATGTATCACAGATATCAGGGAGGTTAATCGAGCTGTTGAAACATAACAACTCAGAGATTCGGCTCAGGGCTCTCCGGCTTCTTCAAAGTGTGAAAACGGAGGATTATATTGATGAAGTGGAGAATCTTCTTCGTGATATTGATCCCGAAGTTCGGGTTGAGGCGATCTACTATCTATGCCAGCGTTTCCGGGAAGATTCAGTTGAGGTCATCCAAAAATATCAGAAAAACAAAGACATAAATGTCGATTCCGAAGCTTTGGTTTGTGCGGGTAAACAGAAAAGGATTGATATTTTAAATATGGGATTTTTTGACGAATTATTATCCGAAAGTAATTCGAATGATGACGTTGTTATCAGGGCCCTGATAGCCGATTCACTGGCGTTTGCAGTGGATAAAAGCCTGGCTGCAAAATACCTCAAAAAACTACTCAATGATGAGCATAAAACCGTTGTAAAAAAAGCATTAAAAAGTATTTCGGAGCAGAAAATTGATCGCCTGATTCCCGATCTGATTCAGAAGTTAAACGATAAATCCTATACGGTTGAAATCAGAAAAACTCTGGGATCATACGGAACCGAATATCTTACACTTTTCAAAGCAAAATTTTTTGAGACGGAGCTTGATAACGATATTCGCAAACAAATTCCGGGCATTTTTTACTACCAGCCGGGAGAGCAGTCGGTTGCGAACCTGATGGATATGCTTGAGGTTGATGAACCGGACCTCCGATACCATGTAATTAAAACGTTAAGCAGGCTCAAGCGGAAATATACGGGTTTAGAAATGAATCCTGAGTCGATTCGGAAGTGTATCAAACAGGAATCAAATAACTTTTTTGAATTGATGGCTGTTAAGGTTATTCAGCCGAAAAATCATCCCAACAGAATATTACTACGGGCCCTCACTGAGAAAATGGATCAGACTGTTGAGCGTATTTTCAGGCTGCTGGGCCTTATTTATGACCAAAAAGATATGTATAGTTCATACCTTGCATATAACAGTATATCGAGAGACAAAAAAGCTGCATCTATCGAATTTTTAGAAAATGTTTTGACCTCAGACGATCTTACATATGTTTTTCCTGTCGTTGATAATATGGACGATATGAAGAAAATGAGAAAAGGATCCGAACTTTTTAATATTGATAAACTATCGTACGACCGAGGACTTATGCAGCTGATACACGGACGTGACAAATGGTTAAAAATATGCGCTATTTATAGTGTTTCACCGATTTGTCCTGCGGATCTGCAAGAAGAGGTGGCCAGAGCAGAGAACTCAGACGACAGCTTAATAAGGGAGACAGCACAAATGGTTCAGCAACGAAACAACAACAGAAAGCATTGAGAAACCGGTTATGAATACCATTATTGAACGAGTCATCTTTTTGCAGTCTATTGAGTTATTCTCTGATATTCCTTCGGAGCAACTGGTGCATATTGCCGGGATTACCCATTCGTTCTCCTTAAAGAAAGGTGAGCATCTCTTTGAAAAAGGAGACAAATCGCAGCACATGTTTCTTCTTGTGGATGGGGTAGTGGAACTTAAGCGCTCAGACGAAAGAAAACGCGATTTCGAAGCACCTGAAGCGATGGGGGTCTGGGGATTTTTCAATGAAAGCGACCGCCTTATGACCGCGACATGCAAAACAGACTGTTTTTTTCTGAAATTAGAGCAGCTCGATTTTTTTGATCTTCTGGAAGATCGAATTTATCTGAGCAGGGGTCTGTTAAAGTATTTTGTGAAGAGAATCAAAAAATTAATCGAACTCACTGATGAAGTGGTTTAAGAACTATTTATTATCCGGATTTAACAGGCTTCAATATGGAACCTTGATCATTACAGTTCTCATCGTAGCGGGATGTTCAGGATCATCCGCCATTACTGAAAATGAATACCTGCAATCGGATAAAAGCCGTTTTTTAGCTCAGCAAACTCCTGATGACTATATCTACTCTGTTTTTTTGGTTGGTGACGCGGGTGGGGCATCGCTCGAACCCCGTTCAGAAATTCTTGTGAACCTGGAGAGGATGCTTGTGGAGACCGGCGAACAGGGCGCCATTGTTATTGTAGGAGACAATCTATACCCCGATGGACTCCCACCGGCAGATTTTGACGGGAGAGACGAACTGGAGGAGAAACTCGTTGCACAGCTCGAAACCGTGAAGAAGTTTCCGGGAAAAATTGTGTTTATGCCCGGTAACCACGACTGGGCATCATCCGGTGAGGAGGGCTTGGATTACATAAACAGGCAGGAGCGTTTTATTGAAGAGTATCTGGACCGCGGCAATACGTTTTTGCCTGACAATGGAAACCCGGGTCCCGTGGAGGTAACACTTACAAAAATTGAACATGAGAACGGTGAGTTCACAGCGTTAACCCTTATTGTCTTGGATACGCATTGGTGGCTGCATCCGCATAAGAAGCCGTTCCCCGGAAACGCGGGTTCAGAAGAAGCTGTAAAGGCAGCAGCAAAAAGCGAACTCGATAAGTTAATATCGCAGAATCAAGGAAATGAAGTGATTATCGGCTCTCATCATCCCATGGAGACATATGGACGGCATGGGGGAAAATTCCCTGCAAAAACACACTTATTACCACCGGTAGGTGGGTCTTTATATGTTGCCTACCGCAAAATATGGGGTTATCCTCAGGATGTGCCGCACAAAACTTACAGCCAGTTAAAAGACGATATTATATCCGCAACGGATAATCATCCGGGTATAATCCTTGCTGCCGGGCACGAACATAGCCTGCAGTTTATACCTTTTGAAGAGGATGGTAATCCGTATTATCAGATTGTTAGCGGATCGGCCACAAAAAGTTCTTTTGTAAGAGAAGAGAGTGGACCCATTCATACGTTCGAGGAGTACGGTTTTGGCGTGCTTAGGTACTTTTCCGATCGCTCAAAACGCCTGGAATTCTACAATGAATCCGGTGATAAACTATTTGAAACAGTGCTGCCTCCCCAAAAGTCCGGTTAACGTGAGTTTAGCATGGGCATAAGGTATGAAATGTCTCTCGAAGTGGAGGAGTCTGTAAACCAACGGACGAGGGGAGTAACCTGATGAGCGTTAATTTGACTTAAGTAAATGTTATTAGGCATCGTATTCTCATTAGTGAACCTGCAAAAAGAGATGATATCTTATGGCTGAAGAGGCCTCACCTGAATATCGGTATAGTGAAAATTTTGCGGGCACTGGATAATGTGCAGTACGGCTTTAGCAAGGTCTTCCGGCAGCAATTTGTTTTTCTTGGATGATGAAAACCCCGTATCCACAGAGCCGGGAGATAAACAGGTCGCTTTTACGCCAAAATCCCTGACTTCCTGGTGCATCGACTCGGTAATTCCCACCACGGCATGTTTGGTTCCACAGTAAGCACTCATACCGGAAATTCCATTTGTTCCGGCTCCGGACGAAATATTAATGATGTGGCCATTTTTCGTTTCCTTCATTTCCGGAATGATTCGTTTTGACACGTAAAACAGGCCGTGCACATTCAAATCAAAAAGATATCTCCATCGATCTGATGGTGTATCTTCCAGATTTCCCCGATACCCCACGCCGGCATTGTTTATCAAAACGGATACAGGCCCTGCAAAGGAGTCGTGTATCTTTTGAACGGTTTCATCAACCGACTCTTCAATGGTTAGATCTGTTTCAAAGTGAAGAAAATTTGGATGCGAAAAATCGTCAGGTGCGTTTCGGCTTAACCCGGCAACCATCATTCCATTATCAGTCAAAATTTTTGATATGGCCAGTCCTATTCCACGACTGGCCCCAGTTACAATCGCAAGCTTTTTCTCTGTTTTCATAAGTTATTGATCATGTTTAGCAATAATCCATACCGCGTGAATAATTCCCGGTATAAAACCGAGAATAGTGAGCAGGATGTTCAACCAGAATGCTCCTCTGATGCCCACTGTTAAGAAAACTCCAAGTGGAGGAAGAATAATTGCAAAAATAATTCGGAGTATGCTTTTCATAATAATTTATGTAATGAGTTATTAAAACAAAGTTCTATACGCTTCAGTTTGATAATATTTGGGAGTGGAGTCGATTCTTGCGTGAAGCCAAAAGACTCCAAGCCCAGATGTGCTAAGCCATACGGGATTCTTGCTGATTCGTTTCAGGGTTTCATGGGCAGACGTTTTCCAAAAGGAATCGATTTGATTTCTGTCTGCTTCACGCAAAAACCGTCCAAGATGCGTAAAACCGTCATCATCACTTTTAGGCACGGGGGCTATTAAATAAGCGTCTTTACCAAGATTGGCAAAACAAACCACATCATTTTTATCGTCAAAATAGTTGCGAAATGGTTCCCTGTCTGGTGACTTGCCGGCCAGATAGCTGCTGCATATAACATTACACTCGTACGGCTTTGATAGTGAACTGGATGTAAATGGCCTGTTTTCCCAGAAAAATGCATCGAAACCGGTATCGGTAAGAATGTTGCTGTACCAGCTGCGAAACAGTTCAGAAATTTTCAGTCTTTTTAAAACACCGTGACTGGAGAGAAGCTTAGCCCCCTCATAAACGGCAAACTTAAGATTCTTATCTGATGATTCTATCGATTCTGTATTCCAAGAGGCCATAATCCTCTGTTTAAGCGTTATTCTTCATCAAGATGTCAGTTAGTTCTTCTGGAGATTCACCACCGAAAAAAATCCGTGCCCAAAGCTCAACACTTACAAAGTGAAATGAAGCAAACGAATCTTCCTCAATCGTATCAATAATTTCATCCCGATACTTACTGCTCCATTTAAATATATCTTCAACATGACCCTGTTTCAGGATCGAGGATGTGTTTTTTGTCATGTTTTGAGATACCCCAAATCCAATTTTCTTCACATACATCAAATCCTCCGGAAGTTGTTTAGAAGCCGACTTTTTGAGTAGAGGCTTTGAAATACCCTTCTCAAGCTTGGTTTGGAATGGGAGGTGGAGTGCAAAATCAATCAGCCGTTTATCTAAATAAGGAACCCTGGATTCAACTGAAAAGGCCATGTTCATTTTATCATTACTTTTCAATGCCGTGCCCATATGCACATAGTAATCTTCAAGTGCACGGGTAAGAAAGGCCTGCTCCGCGGGGTTTTTAAGGGGCTCAAGTCTATTGAATGTATCTCTTTGACGAAGAACACGCCTGCCGCCATCAACTACAGGAAGATACCTGGGGCCCAGTCTGTTTCTATTTACGGATTCAACATTTAAAAAAGGCTCCTGCATCTGTTTTTCAAGCTCCATGAAAGATTTCGATGCCGTAAATCGACGAATATATTTAGCCAGCGGCCCCATGTAAGAGAGCATACGGTTTCGGCGTAAAATGATTTGCCAGATCCTGTGAGTGTTGGCCTGCCATGGATATCCGCCGAAAAGTTCATCCGCACCTTCACCGCACACCAGCACTTTGTATCCATCACTGTGTACAGCTTCGGCAACGGCCATATGGGGTATATTTTGCTTAAAATAGAGGGGTTCGTCATTATAGTATGCAGCTTTTGGCCATAGCCTCAGAAAATCATTTCTTGTAACGGGTACCACTCGTAACTCAACACCCAGATGATCACAAATACGCTGTGCCCGCTCTTTTTCATTTGGTATATGTCCCTCAACCTCAGCTACGTAGGCTACAATATTTTGATCATAAGCTTTGGCATACGCTGTAATAAGGCTCGAATCCACGCCGCCGCTGCACATAACGGCAAGCGGGGCGTCACTGGCTAAATGAGACTCTACACATTGCGGAAACAGCTCTTCAAAGCTATGTGTCCAGTGATCGGAGGATAGCTTTCCGTTTGCAATTAATCTGTTAATATCAAGATTGCGGACCGGGTCGAAGTAAGTGCGTTGTTCAATCCTGTTATCTTTCATACGAAGCAGGGTGCCCGGCTCCAGTTCAGAAATATTTTCAAACGGAGTCCAGCGGTCGAGTCTTCTTTCGAGGATATAGGTAGTAAGTGCATGCCGATCGGCATGGGCGCGCACAGATGGATGTTCCAACAGTGATTTAATTTCTGATCCAAAGATGAACTCATCGTCCATTCTTGTAAAATAGAGGGGTTTAATCCCGGCGCGGTCTCTGCCAAGCCATAAATCACCGGTTCGTTTGTCGTAGTAGGCGAAGGCAAACATGCCGTTAAATTTCTGAATCGCTTTTTCTGCTCCCCACTGATAAAGGGCATATAAAACGGTCTCCGTGTCGCAAGTGCTCTGAAATGGAATGTTATTAAATTCAGTGTTGAGCTCTGCTCTAAGTTCATTGTGATTATAAACCTCACCGTTATAAACCAGGATGCCTTTTTTGTCTTGAGTAATAAATGGCTGATTTCCCTCATCTGAGAGATCCATGATGCTGAGCCGGGTAGCTCCCATAGTCATGCCGTTCTCTTGCCAGCTTCCCGTGTCGTTAGGTCCGCGATGCTGTAATTTTTTAAGCATCCGGTTCATCACAGATGGGTCGGTAGTCTCAGTTCCTAAAGTAGTGTATCCTGCAATTCCGCACATGTTCGATCATTTTTTTAAATGCCAGCCTGAATGGTAAGAAAAATTTTTCGCCGATATACCAATCTTTTGCGCGATTAGAAATGGAAACAATTACCAACCACTAAATCAATCTTTAAATGAAAAAAAGTAACATACATATCAAAGCGATTACAATTTTTATGATTTCTCTTCTGCCTGCGCTGTTGTCCAGTTCAGCCTTTGCACAGAATTCAAATTCAGAACAACTATCACTTTCTGTAGGTGCATCTGCAGGAGTGGTTCCTGTCCTTACGTTCGGGAACGTAGAGGACTCAGGTGCAGCTATTGGGATATCGGGCGATCTACAGTATCAAAACATCGTTGGACAACTCGACTTTGTCTATTTACTCGCTGAGTCAGTCGGAAGTGATAATTTCACAAGCGGAATGGGATTTTTCGGATCGCTCGGATATAAAATTGAAGCGTCAGACAAAATACATATTCCAGTGATGGCAACTGGAGGTGCGTCAATTATTGAGTACGAAGCTTTTGGATCATATAAAGATGTAAGCCCCCAGGTAGGTATAACACTGGCTCCGTACTACATGATGAATGAAAGAACGTCTGTATATAGTAATATTAGATATATGAAAGGCTTTAAGGGAAGTGAAGATAGTGATTCTATCGACCTGTTTGGAGTAACTATTGGGCTCAGATTCACGCTGCTATAGAGCGTCAGATTTGGAATTTTACCAATCAAGCTAAAAAAAAACTTTTGCCGATGTACATCATCTCTGCGCGTATAGACATGAACACCAACCAAAATCACCGGATTATGAAAACAAGACTGATATGTAATATACAACAAATGAACCGACCCTGGATGCTTTTTGTAATCATGGGGTTGTTTATGATAACGGTAAGTTCGTGTACCGTTTTAGGAAGTGAGGAAGAAGAACCTGAAGAAGAAGTGGAAGTTCTTGAAGATCATAATCTCAGGCTTACATCTGCCGCACCTTCGGTCGATGACAGAAGTGCCCGATTTACGGAAGTCGCAGGAACCGATTTAAACGCTCAGCGACTCATTGCCAGAACAACGGTAAACATATCCGCAGCCGGCGAAACGAAAAAAGCGGTAGCGCGCGGATATGCACAGTTTACAGCACGAGCAACAGAGGCGTCTATGTTAGCAGACATTAACTGGAAAGCTACACTGTTGTCGGCGATAAATTTGTCGGCAAAAACAGAAGTTGTTGTTCGCATGCGTGTGCGTGAACGGACTCCCACCGGTGGAAATGGCCCCGTCATTTTTTCTGAAACGCTTGAACGTGACGGAATAGGAAGCGGCCTGAAGGCGCTCGAAAATCTGAATGTTGTGGATGACATTCGTGAGTCGTACGAACTCACGCTCAAAAAAGATCAGGTATACCGGATTGAAGTTGAACTGGAGTGTAATCTGCGTGTGGATATCATCTCATTTTCGCTGGTAGACTGCAATGCGGGGACAGCCGACCGAGGAGTGTTTGTCAACGAACTGAAGGTGAGTTATTGATTGGCCTTTGAGCTAAAAGAATTTTCCGGCGCAGTAATAGTTCAGATAATTCCCAGCTTTACTGCGTCGGTACTATTAACAGTTAAAGTTATGAG
>DATGBT010000148.1:0-9408 GCA_035312505.1 Balneolaceae bacterium
GTTTACAACGGACTGAAAAATTGGATACTGCATAAATTATTTTTGATTAATGTCTGTTTACATAACAATCACTTAGATGAATAACTTTTACACTTTAATATATTTAACAGAAGAACTAAAAGCCAAATGTACAGGCGCGAATTTTCAATATAGTCTCTCTCCTCATAAAGATGTTTGGGACGCATACCTAATTCGTAATGGTGACCCTTTTCGTGTCCGTTTTTCTGCTCACTCAGCTGAAACCGCTCTGTTTCCCGACAAATTTCGACCGGCAAAAAAGAGCAACATCACCCATTTTTTTAATGACCTTGAACAGAAAGAAATTACCGATGTAACCCTTGCCGAAAATGACAGGTTTATAACAATTCATTTCCATTCCGATTTCAAACTGATTTTTCGGCTTTTTGGAAATCACCCCAATGTATTCATGGTAAAAGAGGGCCAAATTTCAGACTCTTTTAAAAATCCGGATGACAATATTGGCCAAAATGAGCCTGCGCCAAGAAAAGCACCCCAACAAAAAGAGTTAAAAGAGAACATGAACGCAAAACAGGCCATACTGGCTACCAATATTAAATTTCCGAGGCATCTGATAAACCATGTCATTGATCATTATGAACTGGATGAAGCAACTCCACAGAAGTGTCGTGAAATTACCAGGAAACTTACAAACGCTATCCTGGAACGTCCCGAATACCGAATAGCTTCGAGTGGTAATATATGTCTTGTCCCGGATGATCTGCTTCCTGTTTCAAATATTAAAAAAACAGAAACCCTTTCTGAAGCCATTCGGTATGTCTACTACAAAACGTCGGAACAACGACGTCTTTCATCGAAAAAGAGTACCATTGAACCCGCATTGGATAAGCAGTTTAATAAACTCAGTTCGATTATTGAGCAGCTAAAGCAGGCCGACAAAGGGTTCGACAGAGCCGAAAAATATGAGCAGTATGGACATATTTTAATGGCTCATGCCCATGAAGAGGTTGAGCCGGGAACCGGTAAAGTTGAGTTTGAAAATTTTTACGATCAAAACAGGAAAGTAACCATTTCCGTTAAGCCTCATCTCTCATTAGCTGAAAACGCTCAGTACTATTATGAAAAATCCTCTGACACTCTAAAGAACATTGAGGAATCGAAACGAAGGCTTAAAGAGGCTCAGGTAGAGATCAGAAAGGTTGAGGATCTGAAAAAGTCTTTCCAGAATATTGAAAAGGTTTATGAGTTTGAAGAGTGGTTCAGTGAACATGAAGATGAACTTATAGCAACGGGTGTTCTTTCAAAAGCATCTGGAAATGAGTCTCTTCCTTTTCGGCGGGCACACATTGATGGATATGAAATCTGGATTGGCAAGAACGCAAAAAGTAATGATCAGCTTACCACAGCCGCCCATAAAGAAGACGTATGGCTCCATGCCCGAGGTGTTGGCGGTTCGCATGTAGTGATAAGAATGGACAATCAAAAAGAGATGCCCCCTAAAAATGTTATTTTGAAAGCGGCATCCATAGCAGCCTGGAATTCCAAGGCAAGGGGCTCGGGCCTGGCACCCGTCATTGTTACAAAACGAAAATATATCACGAAACCGAAAGGCGCACCCGCTGGCACAGTTCGCGTTATGAAAGAGGAAGTTGAAATGGTACCCCCGAAAAAATTCAGTGCATAAATGAGTCGGCAGATAAAACAACCAATTTTTCTTTGCGGTATGATGGGAGCCGGAAAATCAACGGTCGGTCGTCCCCTGGCTAAAAAACTTCAGGTCTCCTTCTTTGATCTGGACCAAATGATTGAAGATCACGAAGAACTAACGATTCCGGAGATTTTTGAAGTTAAAGGCGAGCAAACATTCAGAACAATTGAAAGAAAACTGCTGATTGCACAAACCGAAGAGATGAAGGGTGTAATGGCTTTAGGTGGTGGCGCACTTCAAAATCAGCATTTGGTGGACCATATTAAATTGAATGGCTGGCTTGTATACCTGGAACCGCCGCTTGAAACGATTTTAGAACGCCTTCAGTACAGTTCAGGAAGGCCTATGATTTCTGAAGCAGATCATTCTGAATTAAAAAAAAGAATTCACACACTGCTGGAAGAGCGAACTCCGTTCTACACACAGGCTCATATAACCGTTAAAACCGTTACCTTATCTCCAGAAGAGATTGCAGATTCGATCATCAATAAACTTTCGTTTTATGAAAAGTAACATCACAGTTGAAACATCATCGGCAACCTACCCGGTTTTTACAGGCGAAAATATTTTGGCTGATGCACTGGCCTCTGTACTTAACGACTACCCAAAAGACACACTTTACCTTATTATTGATGAGAAGGTACAGAAAGCTCACCACAGACATATTGATACCGTTATCTCTCCTCTATTTGATAAACTGCACACTTTTGTCGTACCCAGTGGCGAGGCGAGCAAAACAGTTGGATTTTGGGAGAAATGTACCGGGTATTTATTAACCCATCAGGTTCGCAGAAACACACCCATAATCGTTATAGGCGGAGGTGTTACGGGTGACCTGGGGGGATTTGTGGCGGCAACCACGCTGCGTGGGGTGCCCTTTATTCATATTCCAACCACTCTCCTGGCCATGGTCGACAGTTCTATTGGAGGAAAAACGGGCATTAATTTCGAAACGGGCAAAAACCTAATTGGTTCTTTTAATCAGCCGGAGGCGGTTATTGCCGATACCGCTTTTCTTCAGACGCTTCCTGATAAAGAGTGGATAAACGGGCTGAGCGAAATTTTAAAATATGCCGCAATACGGGATTCATCCATTTTTGATGAAGCAAAGATTTTCACTGAACAGGACAAATCAAATATTGATCGGGTAAAATTACACTCCATCATTAATAAAAGTATTCGCATAAAAGCAGAAATTGTGAAAGAAGATGAGTTTGAAAGTGGCGTACGGGCCTATCTCAATTTTGGACATACCTTTGCTCACGCTCTGGAAAAGGCCTGTAAATTTAGTGAAATAAGCCACGGAGAGGCCGTATTTTTAGGTATGCTGGCTGCAAAAAAGCTGTCTGAAGAAATTTTCTCAGTTCATTTAGGCGATCCTTTCGGTCCATTTAAGAAACTGTACTCGTTTAGCGTAGAAAAACAGAACTTCGATATGGACTCTTTGAATACCGTTATGAAGTCCGATAAAAAAAGAGTGGGAGAATATATAACATTTGTATTGTTACAAAACTGGCAGCAGCCAGTGCTTAAAACCGTTGCTGACCAAACCCTGATAAACAGAGCATGGAAAACGGCTTTTGAGGAACTATAACATAAAATTACTGCAGAAATTACGTTGATACTTCGATTCATACATAAATTATGGACACTTTTCTGGCGCACGGTTTTTGTGCTCGCAGGAGTGCTTTCTGTAATATTGTTGCTCACTGTGGGGATTCTGCAGATTCCGCAAAGCAGACAGTACATTAGCAATGAAGTAGAAAACGCTTTTCGCAATAACTATAACGGAGAGCTGTATATCGGGGAATTTGACGGAATTCTTCCCTTCTCGGCCACACTTAAAGATGTACGATTTACACTACCGAATGATTCCACAAACACTGTGCTTCGCTTTGAGGAAGCATCCGTAAAAATAAGCTGGTGGCAGCTGTTGCAGCAAAGTGTGGAAATCACATCTTTCGATGTATCTGAGCCTGTCGCTAATATCACCAAAATCGAATCTAAGCTTAATATTCAGACCCTCTTCACACGGACCACCGAAAGAAATCAGTTCGCAGAAGAACCTGAAAGATCCACTGCACTCATTCAGAATCTGAGCTTTTTTGTACCCGAAATTACAGTTAGCAACGGTTCTCTATACTTAGATGAAACCATTCAGATACCGGAAAAAACCGGACTCACTACACCGCTGCAGGCAGAGAATATTAATATCGACGTATTCATCGAAGTATCTGAAACCCAGCTCTTTTTCCAGTTGGCTCAATTCGAGGCCGACCTGCCCGGCACATCCTATAATTCCCTGGGAATGAGGGGGCAATTTTATAACGATGGCGAGTTTTTTGAATTGAACCGGTTTGAAGTGCGAACGGATATCGGAAATGCTGACTTTAGTTTCGAAGCTATACCCGTGAATATTCGGTCAGACAGTCTCACAAAACAGTTTCTGGAAGCAGATTACGGTTTTGAAATTACGAGAAGCTCTCTCAGTACAGAGCTCATACAGCAGTTCCTCCCGGGTTATCCATCTTTTAATGATGATTTGGTTTTGGAGCTGCAATCTGAAGGCGACGCGTCGCAATATTTTATAGACCGATTCCAGGCCAATATAGGTGAGTCTTCGGTTCTGATTTCAGCAGAAGCCCGCTCCATTTTTGATTCATCAGCTACTATAGAAACACGGCTTGATAATGTTGTCATTCATCCAAATGAACTTGCATGGGCCTCAGAAACATATTTCAATAATGACGTTGATCTCGAGCATTACCAGTTGAGCACGATTCGCGGGGAGCTGCAGGCCAGCCGCAGCTTTATTGAGGCTGATTTTTTAGCTGAAACCGAAGCCGGGTCAGTAGAGCTCGATGGTGCCCTGGAATTTGCCGATACCACCGCGTACAACTTTAATTTCGAAGTAGACTCACTCGACATTACTCCTTTTGTGGGCGATTCGGTCCGAAACTCCCGGCTGCAGGGAGGTATTACGCTGAATGGAACGGGATTTGGTGAAAACGCCGAGTTCACAAGCCGGCTTAACCTGAGCAGAAGTGTGATTTTAGGAACCGGAGTAGATCATTTTGAAGCCCTGTTTACCTACAACGGGCAAACACTAAACTACGACATTACCGGATCGGACGCAGAATTGATGATAACCGGAAATGGATCATATAGTGAAATAAACGGAAGCAGGGCTTTTACCTCAGATGGAAGAGTTCGAAACTTCGATATCAAGAAATATGTGCCTGGTTTTTATGCAGACAGCACCAATTTTAATGGTTCTTTTTCTACAAACCTCCAGGGAACGTCTGTTGAAGATGTGGAGGGCCGGGTAAGTTTTGAAATTGGTGAATCTTCTATCGAAGCCGACACACTTCGGGCACATCAATTTTACGCTGATATTTCCGACGTAAACAGTGACAGGCGAATCCGCTTTACCAGCTCCTTTTTTGATGGTGAAATTATTGGCAATCTGCGTCCAAAGCCACTGAAAGAGATGCAACGTTACTGGGCAGCTTTTTTTAATGAACGAATTCAGACTGAGTTTAAGCTGGCACCCGACAGTACTATAACCCGGCCCGACACTTTACTGACAAACACGGAACCGGTGAATCTCGATTTCGATATGACGATTAAAGATCTTTCTCTGCTCCGTAAATATTTCCCAAATTTGCCCCGCATAGAAAGTAACGCACAATTTAACAGCAGCATCACGGCAACCGGCGAACGCTTTCTTCTAACCGGCAACTTGTTCGATCCCCAAATCCGGTACGGAAACTACACTGCTGAGAGTCTGAATACCGATTTTACAGCAAGTTTTAACCGCAACAATACGCTAAAAGAATCGGCTACCGTTGATGTACGCATCAACAGCGGAAATACCCGGATTAACTCTCTAAACCTCAAAAAATCGGAATTTGTACTGAGCATGCGGGATGATTCCATTCGGGTTACAAATCATATTGAGCGTATGGAAGATGATCTTTCACTGGATCTAAACCTTTACGGGCTTTTAAACGAGGAAGAGATTTCCATAGCACTCGAAAATCTCTCGGTTGGCACATCCGCATACAGGTGGGAGTCCAGTGGTATGCCTGAATTTATCTACCAATCGAATAATAAATTTAGCATCAAAGAATTTGTCATGGTCAGTGACTCCGATTATATCCGGATTGACGGCACCTATAGTAATGATATTGACGACCAGATTTTCTATGAAATTCAAAACTTCGACCTGCAGCGCATATCCGACTTAATCCCGGGTAGAGTCAATTTTTCCGGAATTCTGAATGGTGATTTTCAAACCCGAACGTTGACTGATATCCCCGTTTTTCAGGGCAACTTTCGAATCAATAACGCCATGATGCAGAATCGCACAATTGGCGATGTTTCCTTTACAAGCGAACTAAATCAGGATGAAGAGAGATTCGACACATCGATCAGAGTCTTCACAGATCCTGAGAAATACCAGGGGTATCTGAATGAAAATAACGGGATTGGCCAGGACCTGAGTCTGGACGGATACTTTCGACTCCCGGACGAAAGCCTTGGCGAAAACGATAAACTGTTTGAGTTCAATGCCGATCTTGCACAAATCGACATGTGGATCGTTAGTGTAATTGTCCCAAATATTGTAACGCAAATGGAAGGAGCCGGCACCGGTACCGGAACTCTTAGCGGAAATTTAAACGACTTTGATTTTAACTCCCGTTTTGAAGTTGCCGAAGCTACAGGAACACCTGCATTTACAGAAGTTGAATACGACCTTTCCGGGGAACTAACATTTAATAAATCGGAGGGCCTTATACTTGAGGAGGTGCGTCTCCGCGATTCTGAAGGCGGAACGGGTATTCTCACGGGAGGTGTGGATCTGAATGATTTTATGCCTACAAAATACATCAACATCCGCCTTTCACTGGATGACCTCCAGTTTTTAGATACTACATCCGACCCGGACATTCCCTTTTACGGCTCGATTTTCGGAACCGGAGAAGCTGAAATTGTGGGAACCAACATCTCTCCTGAACTGCGAACCATCGGCCCCGTACGTATTTCTCCAAACTCAGTTATGTCAATTCCACTCGAGCCAGAGACAGAAATCGAGCAGGAGCGCAGCTTTATCGAGTTCGTTGAGTCGTTTGAGGGCCCATTTTGGGGCGTTTCACAAAGTGATGATGAAAACGGGAATGGAAACGGGGAACAAGAGGAATTAACGTTTCTCCAGCGATTCACCATGGATATGCAGTTCGAAGCTGAAGATCCATTTACCGTTCGTATGATTTTTGACGAGGTTACCAGCGATATTTTAACAGCTGATGGGACGGGTCAAATGCGTATTCTGCTTGAAGATCAGGACGTTAGCCTTTTTGGCCGGTATAACATTGCGAGCGGAAGCTACCAATTTGTCAGCGGCGACATATTTACCCGGCGTTTTACTCTCGAAGAAGGGGGCACTATTAGCTGGTCAGGTGACTTAATTGACGCAGACCTCGATGTTACAGCGGTTTACAGAGCCAGGCCAAATATATCTACCCTGCTTACCGGGTCAGCGGCTGGAGCCGGTATCGATGCATCCCAGCGGGTTCCTGTTGAACTGGTACTGGTAATTGGAGGAACAATCAATGCGGTAGAAAACGATTTCTTCTTCAGAATGCCAACCGGAATAGATGGTATATCCGATCCAACCATAACAGCACAGATCAATAATTTAAATCAGAACGAAGAAGAGAAGTTAATACAGGCCACAAGTATCCTGATCAGCGGCAACTTTTTGCCCCCAACACAGGCACAGGGGCTCGGCCTTGCGGAGAGTTTTTCCGGCGCGGCTGTGGTAAGTCCGTTTGTTACCAGCCAGATTATCAACCCGCTGCTATCCAACCAGATAAATTCTCTCTTGCGCAGCGACATCACATTTGACATCGACTTCAACCTTAACCAATTTAACGAAGTTGACCTGGGAGTGGCACTCAGACTTTTTGATGACCGTATTGTTCTACGCCGCGAAGGACAAATTACAGGTGAGCAGAGCGATATTGGGGATATTGGTGCGACCTACAGAATTAACCGCACCTTTTCTGTTACAGCATTTCACCGGCAGGATCCAACCCTTGCGTACACAAGCGGTGTTGAATCGCGCCAGTCGCAGGAAATGAACGGCGTTGGCGTAGAAGCCCAGGTTCAGTTTAACACCTGGCAAAATTTACGTTCAAGAATTGCAGGTGCATTCCGTAAGTTGTTTGGGATCAAAAATGATGATAACAGCGATGATACCAATCAGGAAGAGATAGCTGAGAAAAAATAAATTTTTAATAGATCAAACATTATACATGAGTAATAACAAGTTAAGTTCACTCGAAAAAAACATTATAGACATTCTAAAAAACTACCCGGATGCATCCATCCCAACTCCACTGCTGGCCGATGCCCTCGGAATGACGGGTAAAAAGGGAAACCGTAAAATAAAGCGGTCGCTAAACAGGTTAAAGCAGCTCGATCACATCATCATAACCAAGGGAAACCTTATACGGCTGAATGAGCCGGCCGTTAGTGATGATAAATTTGTTGAGGGAAAACTGGATGTTACCAGCCACGGTGACGGATATGTAATGGTTGAAGGGCGTGATCAGGACATAAAGATTTCACGAAAATATATGAATACAGCCCTGGATGGAGACATTGTAAAGGTAAAACTCACAGGCTACCATCGAAAAAGCAATAAACCGATGGGTAAAATTGAGGACGTTGTTAAACGGGCCAATACCATGTTTGTGGGGGTTCTCGAAGAAACAGCTAAAAACACGTTTCTCATTAAAGCAGATGTTCAATCGTCCCGTATCGACTTTTTTGTAGATCCCGGCGATCTAAACAATGCAAAACCCGGTGAAAAAGTCTCCTTTCGGCTTATACAATGGGACGATGTTCGGGGCTATCCACAGGCAAAAATTATTGACACCCTTGGAAGTGCCGGCTCAAATGAAGCTAATATTTTGTCAATTTTAGCAGAGAAGCAGTTTAAAGGCTCTTTTCCTCCCGAAGTTGTGCAGTTTGCTGACAATATTTCGTTTGATATTCCCAAACAGGAGATCGATAAACGGCGCGACATAAGGGATGAGGTAGTGTTAACGATTGACCCGGCCGATGCCAAAGATTTTGACGACGGACTGAGTATAAATATGCTCGACAACGGAAACTACTATCTTGGCGTACACATCGCCGATGTTACCCACTATATGCCTCGTGGTTCGGCCCTGGATGATGAAGCGTTCGAACGCGGAACCAGCGTATACCTCGTAGACAGAGTTATTCCCATGCTGCCTGAACACCTGAGTAACGGCGTGTGCAGCCTGCGTCCCAACGAAGATAAACTTGCTTTTAGCTGCTTCATGGAAATTGCCCCAAATGGCAAGCTTGTGGATTACACTATCGAAGAGACCGTCATTCACTCCAAACAACGCTTCGTATACGATGAAGTACAGGATATTCTAGACGGAAAAGAGAATCACAAATATATAAATGAGCTAAAAACACTCCAGGCGCTGGCGAATATTTTACTTGATAAACGCTTTCGCGAAGGTTCCATCAACTTTGAAACACCGGAACCAAAGTTTGTTTTAGATGAAAATGGAAAGCCGGTAGATGTGATTGTAAAAGAGCGGCTGTTTGCCCATAAACTTATTGAAGAATGTATGCTTATGGCCAACAAAACGGTGGCCTATCATGTGAGTACG
>DATGBT010000149.1:0-5269 GCA_035312505.1 Balneolaceae bacterium
ATTCCCCTCGCCGACATTGTACAGGTCGATGAAAGCGAAACCCCTAAATATGACTGGCCATTGGAAGTTGGTAAAAAATGGAAGTATGAAAACAACTGGACAAGTCAGGATGGTACTACGGGAACTCAAAGTCACGATGCGGAGGTGTTATCCTATCAGGAAGAAACTGTAGAAGCCGGAACCTTCATGGCCTACACCATCAAATACACCGGTAGAACTACTAATTCGAGAGGGTATGATGCCGAGGAAGAAGAAGTTTGGCTGTATGCACCTGCAGTAAAAACCTTTATTAAACTGACTCAAATACAAGGTGATTTTAACTACGCAGAGGAGTTAATTGAGTATAGAAGATCTGAGTAAATCCCTGTTATACAAGATTTATATTTGCCTTTTCACCATATACAGACCGTTACAAACATTAAAAAATTCACCTAACGAGAATATTCATTTTTTAAAAAATTGAATTAGCCTGCAACTTTTCTTTTTCAAATTGGTAAAGGATACTTTACTATTAGTAATACTAACTTTACAAATTATGAATGACATAAAAAAGTATACCCCACCGGAAAAAGTAAAATGGCTGGCGGTTTCAACTACCATTTGGCTTATAACTATAGCCATTGCCGCCTTTGGTCCCAAACTACTTTGGGATAATCAAACTTCTATTACGTTACTTGCGATTGCTCTTAATCTGTTGGCAGGACTGTTTGTCATTAAATCTAACCTTCAGCATTGGAATAGTCTGGACGAAATGTTGCAGCGTGTTCAGCTAAATGCAATGGGAATCGCCCTGGGTTTGGGAATTTTTGGTGGGATAAGCTTCTCTCTTTTAGAAACCTCAGATATTATCCAAACAGAGTTTGATCTCTCCTTTATGGTGATTCTCATGGCTCTAAGCTACCTCATTTCCACCATGGTTGGCATGAAGAGATTGGGATGAAAAACAGACTCAAAATTCTATGAGCCAAGCGAGGCCGGACATAAAATGATATAGCTCGAGCCCTGGGTGTCTCCCGGCAAACAGTAAATGCTATTGAAACCGGAAAATATGACCCAGGTTTACCTTTGGCATTTAAAATGTCCCGGCTTTTCGAACGACCTATGGAAGACATTTTCGAATACAAACAGGATCAATAGGAATATCAAAAAAATAAAAATTATGAAAAACACACTACAAAGAATCTTTCTTACACTGCTGCTTCTGTCCTCCGGAACGGTATTTGCCCAATCTATTACAGGAGATTGGTATGGCTCCTTAAACGTTCAGGGAATGAACATGAAACTGGTTTTCCATATTGTGGCGACTGATGACGGATATTCTGCAACCTTCGACAGCCCAAGTCAGGATGCTGCAGGAATTCCTTTTACCTCTGCTGTTCGTAATGAGAATACCATTACGTTATCTGCAAACAATATTGCAGCTACTTATACAGCTATCTTAGAAAATGAAACACTTAATGGTACCTGGAGGCAAGGTGTCAATGAGTTTGAATTGGTAATGAGTAGAACCGACCAGGAAATCAAAGGCCCGAATCGCCCACAGGAACCAAAAGGCACGCTTCCTTATATAGCTGAAGATGTATTTTTCGAAAACTACGCCGCTGACATTACGCTGGCAGGCACACTAACCCTTCCAGAAGGAAACGGTCCCTTCCCGGCTGTGGTCCTCATTTCCGGAAGTGGTCCCCAGGATCGTGATGAATCTTTCATGAGTCATCGTCCCTTTTTAGTGATTGCAGATCACCTGACCAGACAAGGAATTGCTGTGCTTCGCTATGATGATCGCGGTTTTGGTGAATCGACCGGAAATCATGGTTCTGCCACCTCCCTGGATTTTGCCACAGATGCGGCTGCAGCAGTAGCTTATCTGAAAACCAGGGATGAAATTGATAACGAGCATATTGGATTAGCCGGCCACAGTGAGGGAGGACTCATAGCCCCGATTGTAGCTGCAGACGACGCTGATGTTGCCTTCATCATTTTACTTGCGGGCCCCGGGGTTTCCGGAGTTGAAATACAGAAACAACAAATCGAGTCCTTTGCTCCAATGATGGGCCTTACACCTGAACAAATAGAAGAAGAAAAAAGAAATATTGAGCAAATCGCCGCGATTGTCAGAGAGACTGACCTTGGAGGGGAATTAAACCAGAAAATTGCCGAATTCTTTCTCAGTAAAATGCCGGAGGGAGACACGTTTATGGGAATGAATAAGGAGGAGTTTATCAACCAAAAACTTATGGAATTAAACCGACCATGGTATAAGTACTTTATTGATCATAATCCTGCTGAATTTTTAAAAGAGGTGAATGTTCCCATTTTGGCAATCAATGGAAGCAGAGATGTTCAGGTTTCTCCACAAAATCTGGAATACATTCGTGAAGCAACCTCCCATAATAATCAGGTAACCATCACCGAGTACCCGGGCATGAATCATCTCTTCCAGAATTGTACTTCATGTATGATGTCAGAATATCCGACTATTGAAACAACGATTTCCCCTATCGTACTTCAGGACCTAAGTAAATGGATCTTGGACATTATTGAATAGAAATATCTATCGGATTACTCTAAGCCAGGATATAGAAACCTTAAAAATTTAGTAGAAGCGTAATTGATCTGAATGTAGTTCCTAAGAATATAATTTTACTTGATATGATCCTTTTTGCGGAAGATCGTTGTAGATCAGCTCCGTTGTTAAGGTGCTGAGTAAGGTCTTCCAGAGGATTTGGAGGAAATAAAAAACCAGCGATCAAACTAAGTTCGAATGTTTGGAGTGAACCGGACTTGGATTACAAAAGTTTTGCAATAATTAAGTATAATTGATTTCTCCCTGTTGACTTGAAAACAATTACATGAGTTTTGTAATCAAAAGCATATTTAAAAAAGTAGTCGACCTTGCTAAAAGTGAAGGTATTCCTAAGGATGTTCTTTCTCAACTCTCAATTAATAGCATTCTTAATGACCCATCAAATTATGCACCAACCAGCAAATTATTTGAACTTTATGAAGTAATAGACACTTACCTGGATCCTGCATTTTCTGTTCGGGTTGGACAGCTCATGGAATTGGATGATTATGGCGTCTTAGGGCTTGCATGGAAAACCTGTCTTTCTCCTCGTGATATGTTTAAACGATGTGAACGTTTTTTTGGACTAATGACTGATACACAGGTATATAAAGTGAACGATGAGGGAGAAACCGGTAACATCACCATTTATAGAGAGGCAACACGCCGTGGCATTGAGATCTCCAATGAATCCTCAATCGTAGCCACACTTACTGTTATTCATAAACTTACAGGTTCAAATATTCGCCCCATAAGTGTTTCCTTTACTCATTCTGCACCGGCCGATACCCGTTTATATGAAGAATATTTTGGTTGTGAAGTTCTTTTTGATCAGTCGGACAATAAGCTGGTTTTTATCTCCGAAGATCTGGATACCCGATCACTAAAAGCCGACAAAAGCATCAATAAGTTTATGATGGAGCGGCTTCAGGAGAAAGCCGAGGGCATTGAAGTGAGTGCCAGCAAACTGCTCACGGATGCACAAAACCTGATCAAGGATGCCCTGCCGAGCGGCATCCCCTTTGCAGCCGAGGTCGGCGAGCAGCTGGGAATGAGCACCCGAACGCTTAGCCGCCGACTTGCTGAAAAGGGAACCACCTATCGGCAGCTGGTACAGGATACGCAACACCAGATCAGCACCCAGCTGCTTACCACGACGACCGAGACCGTTAGCGAGATCGCCTTTCAAACCGGCTTCTCTGAACAAAGTGCCTTTAATCGGGCTTTTAAACGTTGGACCGGCAAATCTCCACTGGATTGTAGAAAAGAACATACCACATCTAAACTTGGCCTGAATAGATAAACTTTTGGCAGCTTCTATCAAGTATGTAAGCAATTGTGAGCCGATATTTTCTCTGAACTCCAAAAAAACAGAGAACGATGGAAATCACACTTAAAACACTCGTTTTATTTTCAGCTATTCTACTGACCGGATTGTCAGCAGGACTTTTGTTTGCCTGGCAAGTCTCGGTTATCCCTGGAACGAAACGCGTTCAGGATTCAGTGTACATCGAAACGATGCAGAAGATTAACCGGGCCATTATTAATCCACCATTTATGGTCATCTTTCTGGGCCCGCTCTTTTTACAGATCATCAGTTTTGTATTGTATTGGAACACCTCAAAAACGCTTTGGCTCATTTTGGGAGCTTCAATACTCTATGGTATAGGTACAGTGATTGTTACCGGATTGGGAAATGTCCCATTGAATGACAAACTCGATACACTCTCCCTGAATGACCTAATTGAAAAGCAAATGGCCAGCGAGCGCCAATATTATGAGGCAAGATGGAATCGGCTGCACACCGTCAGAACCGTGTTTGCCGTGCTTTCCTTTATAGTGCTTACGGCCACCGCTTTCCTACCCCACTAAAATATTTAACCCATTTAATCCCAAATAATCATGAAAGAAAACTATCTCATTATAGGCGGCACGGGCAAAACCGGCCGCAAAGTAGTTGCCAACCTCGAAGATCAAGGTCATAACGTGCGGATCGGTTCTAGAAGCGCTGTTCCCTCTTTTGAATGGGAAGATCCCTCTAACTGGATGGACGTACTCAAAGATATTGACAAAATGTATGTCGTCTTCTATCCCGATTTAGCCGTTCCGGGAGCCTATGAAGCCATCCAACGAATTACCATGGTGGCAAAGGCAGTAGGAGTAAAAAAAGTTGTCCTCCTATCAGGTAAAGGAGAAAAAGAAGCCGAACGCTGCGAGGATCTAATCGCAAACTCGGGACTGGACTATACCCTGGTTCGTGCCTCGTGGTTCAACCAAAATTTCAGCGAAAGTTTCTTTGTGGATCCCGTGTTGTCCGGAGAAGTAGCCCTGCCCATGCCGGAAGCCCAAATTCCTTTTGTAGATACCGATGATATTGCAGATGTGGTTACTGCTGCTCTAAATGGCGATCAACACAATGGAAAAACCTATGAAGTCACCGGCCCCAGGAAAGTTACCTTTGCTGAAGCCATAGCTGAAATTTCAAAAGCTACCGGAAGGCCTATTTCTTATCACCCGATCACTCTGAAAGAATACACTGAAATCATGAAAAACGCCGGACTTCCTGCCGACTATATCTGGCTGTTTGAGTATCTGTTTCGAGAGGTATTGGGAAATCCCAACAACCAGGTGGTCAGTAATGATGTGGAGCGCGTTCTGGGCCGAAAAGCCAAAGATTTCTCTGAATTTGCTTCAGAAACCGCT
>DATGBT010000150.1:0-4846 GCA_035312505.1 Balneolaceae bacterium
AGGTATGCTCGGCGATTTCTATTCTATTGATAACTCTCTTTCGGAAGATGCTATCTCTGATTTATACTCCCCCGCTATTGAAACCTCCGGCGTCTATTCCCTCGTATCTGACTCTTACGGTCTCGGCCATTTCATCGAAACGCTGCCCACTGGTGAAAAAGCTGTTTTTGGAGGCGGACAGGGACACGGCTGGATGACACATTTCCACATGGTCCCGGAAAATGGAGACGGTATCGTAATCCTTACAAACAGTTCAAGAAGCTGGCCGTTTATATCAAAAATCCTTTCTGAATGGACCGACCTGAATAGCTACGGTCCCGCAGGAATGGAGCGGATTTTATCTGTAACAAATGTGCTCTGGGGTGTCATCGCTCTGATTTTGGCCGGATGCCTGTGGGTGTGGGGCCGCGTGCTTTTCGATATAAGAAACAGAACCAGAAAATTTTCGCTTTCTTTCAGAAATGCCGGATGGACAACTATTGTAAACCTCATAATGATTGTACTGCTTTTCACTTTCCTCATCTGGATTCATACCCGTGAATATCTCTTCCTTACCTCGGTATTCCCGCGGGCCGGAAGTTGGCTTATTCATTCACTTTGGGTTGTAATCGTCACTATATCTTTCCCGCTTCTTTTTCAAAAAAAGCGAACAGGATAAAGAGACTGCAAACCATCTGTAAAGATGGATATACAGATAAAAAAATCGATCTCAGAATCTACTACCGTCGTACAGGCTTTGCAATATTTTACTCATTACTGAACACAATGTGGCTGAGAAATAACTGTGCAAAAGGCGATCCCTCAACTTCTGCCCTGTCGAGTGGGTTCCCCCACCACATTCCTTCGCTGTTTGCCAGAAGTATCAGAGTCAGGTTTCTTTCGGGAACCTTCAGGTAAAGAGCCGAGAAACCGGCATTTTGATCCCAGCCTGAATGCCATATAAGTTTCTCTCCATGATATTCCTGTACATACCAGCCAAAAGCGTAGGGAAGAGTTGTTCCATCCGGAGCCGTAGCCGGCTTGAAAAGCTTCTTCATAACCGATTCAGAAGCAATTTTACCTGTATCAAGAGCAATATCATATTTTGCAAGATCACTGGCCGTTGAAACGATGCCGGCGCCACCGGCGAAGTGTCGTTCAATATGTTTTTTGCGAACGTATTGACCATTTACATATTCAAATCCCTGCGCCATGTCAAAATAGACCAGGGCTTTTTCGCGCTGCCACATGCCGGCCATCGTTCTTTCCATTTTTGCCGGACCCAGGATATTCTTCTCCATCAGCTGTGCCATTGTATTATGGCGACCTTCAGCGGCTGAAATCGGGTTGCCGTATACATACTCAATATATCGTGAAAGCCGTGAGTACATAATCGGATTATACATAAACCCGGTGCCGGGGTCTCCATTTACGGTGTGGTTCAGAACGTTCCGAATGGAGATAGTCTTGTTGCAGTAAAGATTCTCTCCAAACACAATTTCTGAATTGGCGAGCCATGTACAGAAATTATCCCAGCCTGGCATGTCATTAATATTAGCATTCAGGTCTACCTCGCCCTGTTCTTCCAGTTTTAGAAAAAGCAGCCCCAGGAATGGTTTGGTGACCGATGCTATCCAGAACGGGGTATTGGGTGTAACTGCCTTAAAACTGGCGCCGTCTCCGGTATCAAAATGGGAACTGCCATATCCTTTTGCCCAGACTATTTCCTGATCTTTCACGACAACGGCTGCCAGCCCGGGTATATGATTGGCCTTTCGCAGAGAATCTAATTCTTCAGAAAAAGAGTGGAATGGGCTTTTATTATTATTCAGATTGCTGATGGTTTGTGAGTTGACTATCAATGGAAAGAATAAAAAAAACAGCGGCAGTATAAAATATCGCAAAGTATTACGTCTCGTTAATGATTCCGTCACAAATACGATATTCTGATGTTTTGGTTTCAACAGTTCAACACCGGATTGTGCATATGTGTCATTGGTGTATAAACCGGCCGATCCTGATTTTTCAAAAAATTTATAACCAAACCAAAACCGCATTATTGCCTCATAACCATCGCCGAACGGATTCTTGATACTCCCTGTATTCTGCCCCAAACGCCGATAGAAGGGCCTCCTCCTCCGGACCGATCTGGAACTGGTCTATATACGCAAAATATCCCGGTAAAAACATCGCCGAAAGTCCATTTTCCAGCCAGACAGCCCACCCGGCTAGCATAAGCAAAAACCCAAGATACATCGGATTTCTGCTTAGCTGGTACACTCCCGAGGTAACCAGGGCTGATGTATCGCCCGGTCTTAGCGGATTAACGGTTGTTTCTGCAACTCGGAATTCGAAAACTGCTGCGAGACAGATAATCAGCCCAACGCAAACGACAGCCACCGCAATGCCTTTACTCCAAATAAATGAATAGGTCAGCGCGGGAACCAGCATAGCGACTCCCCACATCAAAAGCGCAGTGACTACTACGAGTGCTAATGGCGGAATTTTAATCACGATAAATCGTTTTTCCTTGAAATTATTTATACCCAGAAATAACCCGATTGTTATCATCCGGAACTGCCTTACAGAGTTTACACGGTGATGTTCGATCCTGTGTCGAATTGGTATTTATATGAAAACAAATTTCATATGATATTAATGAACCGGACTGGAGAGATGGAACATTATGTAGTTACTCACTAAGCCTTTTCGATTCTTTATAAAACTCAATCCGTGCTATACGCTGATAAAAAGAGGTATCACGATAAGATCTCCATCGAAATGTTTCCAGTATGTGTGCTCCTCTAGAAAGGTGAGAAATATCATGCCAGTATACCAAACCATTTACATCAAACTTCGAATTGTATTGATAAAGCCCTTTCACGGAAGAGGTGGAATCATTGACCGAGATTTGATGAATCTCATTGAGGCAGTTAAGCTTTACCTGATCATCAGAAAGCTCAGCATTAGGCTCTTTTTCTAAACACTCTTTTACACCTACGTTTGATTCATTACTTATAAAGTGAGGAATAAATATGCGAAGAACCTGACCCGAAATAATATCTGATGGGATCATCGAACGTCCTAAGGAAGCGGCCTGAGCGCGGTCTTCATAATGTCCGTGATACAAAAGGGCGCCATCATCAGAATTAACACTGAGTTCATAAGAACTTGTAATTGTTCCGGGTACCCGAAGTTCCATAAAAGCGATGGTAAAAGAGACACAGAAAAAGATTGAAATGGCTCCCAGCTTCCATTTTTTGTTATTGGAAAGAAATCCATAATAAATATCTTCATACATAGGGGCCAGCATCATCAATCTGCCTATTTTATAAAACGGGAAGTAGAGAGTCCTGATGTATGGAATTCTGCGGATGATGCCGAGCGTCAGCAGATCAACAAGGAAAAGCAATCCCGTGGAAATAAGAAGGATATTTGCAACTGTATCTACGTACTGGAATCCCGGAAAGAGAGTCATTATGAAAATGATAACCAAACTTATAATGACCCCTACACTAATCAGACCAAGAATGATCATGAAAAAAAGAAAGCTGGCCGAAAACATACCGCTGCATACCTTCTCCAGCGATTTTATCCTATTTTCATACGAATGATTATTGAAATGCCCGGTATACATTTCCGGTAAACTCAGCTCTGAAAAATTGATTCCATCTTTATAAATATAGCTTAGCCCGGCATACGCAACCCAGACGCTTCTCAAAAAAATGTGCGTAATAAAACCGGCTATAAGAACATACACAGAGATTTTAAGCAGCGCACTGATCGCTTCATTAACGGCAGAGTTTGAAAAAAAATCAGAGGCCGATACTTCAAGATGCTGATTTAAGAGGTCAATAAGATCGGGAGTT
Organism: Balneolaceae bacterium; assembly: GCA_035312505.1. Lineage (GTDB taxonomy): Bacteria > Bacteroidota > Rhodothermia > Balneolales > Balneolaceae > Rhodohalobacter. The sequence continues at coordinate 3,849 of DATGBT010000150.1, forward strand.
TGAAATAGGGCGAACAAGATGAGTCCCGAAATCAAGAGTTCCGGTTCCCAGCTCTGTTCCTGTACCCTTTTTAACCAACCGGGTTGTTTATCATCTTCATTCTTGTACTTCATTAAAAAAATAGTGTCTATTAAAAGATCAGTGGATTCCTGAACAAGCTCGCTTTTACAAAAGCCGTTCATTTATGGACAAAATCAACAGATAAAGCGGATTAAAATTCCATGGGAATGTTCGAATCTTTTCTGCCATTTGCAAAGCAAATTCATCATACAGACACTATCGAAAAGCGGGCAGATAAAAAGGGTTTGTCGATCAGCAGATTCAACGACTCACTATTCCCACTCAGGAAACTGTGTCTTGTTGAGATCCAGAGTAGCAATTCGGTTCATTTCCTCTTCTGAAAGCTCAAAATCGAAGATATTAAGGTTCTCTTTCATATGCACAGCCTGCTGGGTTCTCGGGATCGCAACAATGCCGCGCTGATAGTGCCATCGCAGCGCCACCTGGGCATTGCTTTTACCATACTTACCACCTATTGCAGCCAGCGTTTCGTTGGTAAAATACCCGTTTCGGCCCTGCGCCAGGGGCGACCACGCCTCATGCTGAATATTATGGCGATTAAGGAATTCCAGCTCACCGGGCTGCTGAAAAAATGCGTGCGTCTCAATTTGGTTGACGGTCGGCTTTACGCTGAAGTTCTTGATCAAATCGTTAATTTGTGCGGCCGTGAAGTTACTCACGCCAATCGCCTTTATTTTACCATCCTTATAGAGCTCTTCCATTGCTCTCCAGGAGCCGTTCACATCTCCGCGCGGACGGTGGATGAGATAGAGGTCCAGGTAATCCGTCTGAAGTTTGTCGAGCGAGGTTTGAAAAGCTCGTTTAGTATTTTCATAACCGGTGTCTTCAACCCACACTTTTGAGGTTACAAACAGTTCACTGCGGTCGATACCGCTCTGTTTGATACCCCCGCCCACGGCCTCTTCATTTCCGTAAAT
>DATGBT010000151.1:0-14677 GCA_035312505.1 Balneolaceae bacterium
ATTATTTACCTGCTGAAATTCCTGGAGTTCTACGACGATTTAAAACCGGGCGGACTTTCTGATCTAATCGATTCTGAGTGTTTCGCCTACGCCAACGTTCCATACCGCATTAAATCCTACGATGAGATTTTAAAAGATCCCAAAAACACCATCGATTTTGATGAAGAGTCTGACAGTAAAATCAGGGCAAGAGTCGCAGAAAAAGGTGCTGACGGAGCACTGCTGACGAACGCATCTGATGACATCCATCGCGTAAACTTTATGGAAAAAATTCTGGCAACAGTTCTTTCTAAAGTATCGAATTTTATTCCTGAGGCCGGCATCTGGATGAACACACAGCGCCCGGAGTGGAACGACGCCAATAACGCACTGGTAGGCAATGGCGTGTCGATGGTTACACTCTGTTACCTGAGGCGGTTTTTGTCCTTTTTTGAGCCCATTCTATCTTCACAACAATCAACAGAGCTTTCAGTATCTGAAGAGCTTCTTACTTTTTTTAATGAGATAAACTCAGCACTAAAAAGTCACCGTGATCATCTGAGCGGTTCAATCAGCGACAGCGACAGAAAGTCAATCACAGACGCTCTTGGCGAGGCAGGAAGCCGTTACCGAAACAGAGTCTATAAGCATGGTTTCAGCGGCAGGAAGTCAAACCTCGATTTATCAACAGTAGCCGAATTTGTGGATCTTGCAAACTCCTATATTGAGCACTCTATACGTGCAAACCAGCGGGAAGATTATCTGTACCACTCGTATAACTTAATGAGTATAACCGGCGATGAAATAGCCATATCACGCCTCGATGAGATGCTGGAAGGTCAGGTTGCCGTTTTGAGTTCCGGACTTCTGGACGCAAAACAGGCCAAAAAAGTGCTCGACGCACTGCGAAACAGTGCCCTGTACCGAAAAGATCAAAACAGCTACATTCTCTATCCCAATAAACAACTTCCCGGCTTTTTGGAAAAAAACATTATTCCGGAAGAGTCTGTAAAAGAGTCCCGTTTGTTAACACAACTTCTGAAGGATAACAACCTTCGGATCATCAACAGAGACGTTTACGGTAACTTCCATTTTAATGGAGATTTCCGAAACAGCAGTGACCTCAGGAATGCTCTCGACCAATTAAAATCAACAGAGTACAGAGAGCTTCTGGAAGAAGAGGGTGATGAAGTGCTTCAGATTTTCGAAGACGTCTTTAACCACAAAGCGTTCACCGGCAGATCGGGTACATTTTTTGCCTATGAAGGCCTTGGCTCCATCTACTGGCATATGGTTTCAAAACTGCACCTTGCAGTTGAAGAAGTTTGCGTGGAGGCGCACAGGGAGAATACAGATGAGAAAATCATGAGGTCACTTCATACCCATTTTCGGGAAATTGGTGAAGGAATTGGAATCCATAAATCACCCGATCTCTACGGTGCATTTCCAACCGACCCATACTCCCACACACCGTTTCATCGCGGAGCTCAGCAGCCCGGCATGACGGGGCAGGTAAAGGAAGATATCCTGGTAAGGATTGGAGAACTGGGAATTTTTATCAATAATGAAAAAGTTACATTTTCACCCATGCTCCTCAGTAAACATGAACTGATTACTGAAGAGGAAATTTTCAAATATATAACGGTTAGTGGCGAACAATCATCTTTACACCTCCCCGAAGATTCACTCGCATTTACGTTCTGTCAGGTCCCCGTCGTTTTTAAACTCTCAGACGACGAGAAACTTGAGGTGATTTTTAACGACAGCACAACCCGCAAGTTTGAAGATTTTGAAATCGACAAAAAGGTTTCCCGTAAAATTTTCGCGAGAACAGGAGATATTGAGTATATCTCTGTTCAATTGTCTGACAGCCGTTTCAACCAATTTTAAACAGGTATAAAACATGAAAAATTACCTGATCTTACTTCTCCTCATTAGCTTTGCTGTATATATGATTTCATGTAATGGTAATAACCGTTCAGATACAGAAACCGGTACAGATGTAGTTACGGCATCAGATATCCTTGGAAATCCTGATTATCGTGCTATTTCGTATGGAGGCTATCGGGAAAATTCGAGAGATGTTCAGCCCGCTATTCCAGAGCTAAAAGAGGACATGAAAATTCTTCACGCCATGGGTATCAGGATCATACGAACCTATAACGTTCACCTCGACCATGCCTCAAATGTTCTGAAGGCAATAAGTGAGCTCAAAAAAGAGGATCCCGACTTTGAAATGTACGTAATGCTTGGGGCCTGGATCGATGCGAAAAACGCGTGGACCGATAAACCCGATCGCATTCGCTTCGAAGATGCAGAACGTAATGCTATTGAAATAGCGCGTGCTGTGGAACTGGCCAATATGTACCCCGACATTGTCAAGATCATTGCCGTAGGCAACGAAGCGATGGTCCACTGGGCTACAGAATACTATGTTGAACCCGACATAATCCTGAACTGGGTGCGGCACCTGAAAGATCTAAGAAGTAAAGGCGAACTCCCACCTGATTTATGGATTACAAGCTCCGATAACTTTGCCTCGTGGGGAGGCGGAGATCCAAGCTACCATAAAGAGGCGCTCAATGAGTTAATACGTGAAGTGGATTTTATATCCATGCACACCTACCCCATGCACGACACCCACTATAATCCCGAATTTTGGGGAGTTCCTGAAGATGAGACGCAGCTGAGCGACATCGAAAAAATTGACTCCGCGATGAGTCGTGCACTTAAATATGCCATTTCTCAATATAATAGCGTAGTTCATTATATGGACAGCATCGGTGTTGATAAACCGGTGCACATTGGGGAAACGGGCTGGGCAACGGTATCAAACGAATTTTACGGTGAATCGGGAGCGCGTGCAGTAGATGAGTATAAAGCCGGCGAGTATCACCGCATGATTCGTGAATGGTCGGATAATAACAATATCAGCGTATTTTATTTCGAAGCATTTGATGAAAAATGGAAGGATGCTGCGAATCCACTGGGTTCGGAAAATCACTTTGGGCTGATTAACCTTAACTCTGAAGCTAAATATGCCATTTGGGACATGGTTGATAAGGGCGTTTTCGACGGACTGACCCGCGACGCCAAGCCCATTACAAAAACCTATAACGGAAATATCGACTCATTGATGACCGATGTACTGGTACCTCCCATCCGTAATGAAATTTCTGAACGAACAGAAATGGAGGAAGCTGACGGTGAGTAGTCGAAACCATTTTTTGAATTCCACACTCGCTTTGAACCTGCCTCGGGTGATATTATGAATACCTGCTCCCCTGATATCGACATTTTCGAGACCTCAAGAAGGGGAAATGCTTTTAAGCGTATCAAGCAATCAAAAAGCCGGAGTGTTCAATCTGCCATTACTATCTTACCCGATGAATCTTTTCAAACGATAGCCGGATTTGGCGGTTCGTTCACGGAGGCTTCTGCCGTGCTTATCAGTAAACTCAGTGAACAAAACCGGAATAAGATTATTGAAGCCTATTTCGGCGAAAACGGATCTCGCTATTCGCTTACGCGAACGCACATCAACTCATGCGATTTTGCTCTTGGGAACTACTCGTATGCGCCGGTTAATGGAGACAAAAACCTGGATCATTTTTCTATTGAGAGAGATCTGCAGGTGCTATTCCCGGTGATTAAACAAGCCATGGGAGTATCCAATGACGGTTTTAAAATCGTAGCCTCACCATGGACTGCCCCTCCCTGGATGAAGGACAACAACGATTGGTGCGGAGGCAAGCTTCTGTCTGAATATTACAAAAGCTGGGCGCTCTACTTCTCAAAGTATTTGAGTGCGTGCCGATCAGAAGGGATTGATATCTGGGCAATTACTGTAGAGAATGAGCCCCTTGGAAACAATTCAAACTGGGAGAGCATGCACTTTACACCTTCTGAAATGAATCATTTCGTGAAGAACTTTCTCAAACCTCAGCTCTCTGCAGACGGACACGGCGTAAAGATTCTTGGTTATGATCAAAATCGCGGACCCGAACTCAGAGAGTGGGTTGATGTGATGTATGCCAATGAAGAGACGGCCTCGCTCTATGATGGAACAGCCGTTCACTGGTATGAAAGCACAACTAAAATATTTGAGAACGAGTTGCAATACACTCATAAAGCTGCCCCGGGGAAATATTTGATCCAAACCGAAGCCTGTATCGATTCCGAAGTGCCGCGATGGAGGAATGACGGATGGTACTGGTCGGAAAAAGCAACAGACTGGGGCTGGGATTGGGCTCCTGACGACCGAAAGCACCTCCACCCTAAATATATACCTGCTTTTCGATATGCACGCGATATTATCGGTTGCCTTAATAATTATGTTAACGGCTGGATCGACTGGAACATGGTTCTGGATCGCCGGGGTGGCCCCAACTGGGCAGAAAACTGGTGCACGGCACCCGTTATAGTTGACCCCGATTTAGATGAAGTTTATTTCACGCCGTTATATAGCGTGTTAATGCATTTTAGCAGATATATTCGGCCTGGTGCTAAAAGGGTGGGATTTATAAAGAATGACGATCACATCATGATAACGGCCGCCAAAAACCAGGATGGCTCAATTGCTGTCGTTATATTTAATCCGGATAAGGAGAAGCGAATGATAAAACTGACCTGTAAAAACAATACATTCAATTTTTTAATTGATAAATTTGCCCTCCAGACAATCGTCATTTCATAAACTGAATAGAAAATTTTACCTGTATTTAGTAGTGTAACAAACCTTAAATAACATGACAGCCAACTGCTTTCGATTTCCTTGATGTTACAGTCATTTCATATGGATGACTAAAAATGGAATTGATGCATTAAATTGTCGCAACTATTAAAACCCTATGTTTCCGGCGAATTTTAGGTCGTCAATGATCATAGAAATAAAATAATTGGAGTAATAATGGAACAAGTGGATAAAAAGAAAATTCCTGAAAAAGATATTGTCCCCTTAGGACAAAAAATTGCTTTCGGCATGGGAATGTTTAGCAATCAAATGTTTCCGGCAGCGATGGGAATTTTCATGGTTGTTTTGGTTCAGGATTTAGGATTTCCCGGCTGGATGTGGGGTATTCTGTTCTTTCTGCCAAGAGTATTTGACTCCATTACAGACCCGATTATGGGATTTATTTCAGATAACACAAAATCTACCTGGGGCCGGCGACGGATTTACGTATTGATCGGGGCCGTTATCATGGGGCTATCCTTCTCTATTATGTGGCAGCTATACCGTGAAAGTGGGGTGGATTATAACTTTATCTACTTCCTTTTATGGTCAATCGTTTTCTACTTAGGATTAACGATTTTCAGTGTTCCATACGTTGCAATGGGATATGAAATGAGTGATAATTTTCATGAGCGAACCAATATTATGGCCGTTGCCCAATGGATAGGCCAGTGGGCCTGGGTTATTGCTCCCTGGTTCTGGGTGGTGATGTACGATCCCGACTGGTTCCCAAATGCCGATACGGCTACCCGAACGCTGGCCATTTGGGTCGGGGTTATTTTTGCGATATTTGCTATGGTGCCGGCCATCTTCATAAAAACAGAATCTACAAAAGACAGGGATGATTTTGATCCCCTCACGCTCTCAAACATTGGGGAGAGTTTAAAATCTATTCTAAATGGTTTTAAACAGTCCTTTCAGATCAAGGCCTTTCGGAAACTTTGTATATCTACATTTTTAATTTTCAACTCATTTAATACCGTAGCCAGCTTCACCTTTTTCATCGTTGTCTATTATCTGTTCAGAGGTGATGCCGCTGCCGCGGGAATCTGGCCAACACTCTTTGGCAGTGTGGGCGCACTTGGTACAACGTTCATCGTTATTCCGTTAACGGCCTGGATATCCTTAAAAATTGGAAAGAAAAATGCCTTTATGGTTTGCCAGGGAATTTCAATTATAGGATATACCCTGCTTTGGTTTTTATTTATTCCGGGTAAACCCTACATGTTCCTGTTTGCATTACCGTTCTTCTCGTTTGGAATCGGTAGTTTGTTTACGCTTATGATGTCGATGACGGCTGATGTTTGTGATTTGGATGAGCTGAAAAACGGTAAAAGAAGAGAAGGAATTTTTGGCGCCATCTACTGGTGGATGGTAAAATTTGGTTTTGCCATAGCAGGTTTATCTACAGGTGCGATTATGACGTTGGTGGGCTTTGATGTTGAAGCCGGCACTACATTCGGGGATCCCATGACAGGGCTCAGGCTATTCTTCTCAGGTCTGCCAATAGCTGGCACGCTCATTTCCATGGCGATTATGGCTACATACGACCTTACAGAAGAGAAAGCTGAGAAAATCAAAGCGAAACTGGCCGCAAGACGAGAAAGTTCAAAGCCAGCCACAACTTAAATTATAACTTTATTACTTTTTAAATGTCTTTCAGAAAAGATAAGTACCTAACCTACAAACCCGGCCTTACCAGCACTAAGCAAGGCTACCATGAAAATATGCCTGAAGAGGATCTCACGGATCTCTTCCACGAAATTCTACAAGATGGCATTCACGGATTCTGTTACAGCCTTTATGAAGAAGGTCAGGAGCCCGGGCACATTATTTCCGAAGATCAAATACGGAGAAGGATGAAGATTCTTCAGCCCCATACTCAGTGGATTCGATCGTTCTCCTGCACCGAAGGCAACGAGCTGATCCCAAAAATCGCCAAAGAAAATGGGTTAAAAACCATGACTGGAGCCTGGCTCGGAAACGATGAGGTGAAAAATGAGATCGAAATCGAAAATTTGATTCATCTCTGTAACCAGGGATGGGTCGATGTTGCTGCAGTAGGAAACGAAGTACTCTACCGCAATGAGCTTACAATGGAGCAGCTTCTTAATTATATAAAAACCGTTAAAGAGAGAACCAAAGGCATTCCTGTTGGCTACGTTGATGCCTACTATGAATTCGTTGAGAGGCCCGAGATTACTGATATTTGTGATGTCATTCTTTGTAACTGCTATCCATATTGGGAAGGGACCGCATTCAAAGACTCGCTCCAGCATATGAGACACATGTACAATCAGGTTAAGGGAGTAGCCGATGGGAAACGCATTATTATTACGGAGACCGGCTGGCCAAGTAAAGGTGAAGGCCTCGGTGGCGCCAAGCCCTCCTATGAGAATGCAATGAAGTATTTTATAAATGCCAATCTTTGGTCGATGGATAATGACATTGAACTGTTTTATTTCTCCTCTTTTGATGAAGCCTGGAAAGTAAACAGTGAAGGTGACGTTGGAGCCTACTGGGGAATTTGGGATAGCAAAGGCAATCTTAAATTCAAAAAATGAATACGTTTGAGCAAATTGGCTTAAAACCGGGAAAAGGTATCTGTTATTCCGGTTTCAGAGAAAATCAGCGACCCGGCGGAAAGATACCGTCCTATCAGCAGGTAAAAGAGGATCTGCTTATTCTTAGCGATCAGTGGAGCTATCTCCGGCTGTACGACTGTGACCCGCATACGCTTACCGTTCTGGACGTCATCAAAAAAGAAGATCTGCATTTCAAGATATTATTGGGAGTATTCGTAAATGCCGAGATGAATAATTTCAACTGCCCGTGGGATGGTGGCGTTTACTCCAAAAAACAGCTGGAAAAGAATAGATCAGAAAATGAAAGTAAAATTGCTCGGCTTATTGAGCTTGCGAATCTCCACCCAGATATCATTTTTGGCCTGTCTGTAGGGAATGAAGCGTGCGTAGAATGGACCGATCACTATGTTCACAGAGACCAGATACTCACTTATGCAATTCAGGTACAAGAAAATGCTGTTCAGCCCGTAACATTTTGTGAAAATTACGTTCCCTGGCTGCATAAACTGGATCAGCTTGCCGATGCTTTGGATTTTATTTCGATTCACACCTACCCTGTATGGGAATACAAACATATTGATGAGGCGATCATCTATACAAAAGAAAACTACTATTCGGTTGCCGGGAAATATCCCGATAAAGCCGTAATAATTACCGAAGCCGGATGGGCTACGCAATCAAATGGACGAGGGATAAACCCGGAGTTTGTAAATGAAGAGTTTCAGAAAATTTACTTCGAAAAACTAATGCAGTGGACAGGGGAAGAGAATATTCTCACCTTTTTCTTTGAAGCGTTTGATGAACCCTGGAAAGGCTCTCCTGAACCACTGGAACCCGAAAAGCACTGGGGAATTTACAATTTGGATCGAAGCCCGAAGCTTGCCATGAAAAAGTAGTATTTTTATCATCTCTATTAAAAAAATTGACAGTAGTTCAATAATATATATTCTACATTTATTTACTTCTAAAGTATAGAGTAATACGATTCGAACGGTAAACCATCACTCTTTGCTGTATATGCCTGGAACATTGCTTATTCTAATCACCCGCAATATCTATAATCAATTCAATTTTTGATTAGACTTGCCACATACCTCATAATTCTTCTTTTAGGAGCAGCTTCTGCAGGTGCGCAGGAATCTTATCAAACGGGTGTACCGCTGCAGCAAAATTTTACGCCGTCAGAGTATCAAAATCAGGGTAAAGTCTGGGATATCGACTCTGCACCGAACGGTATTATTTATATGGCAGCAGAAAAAGGCCTTCTTGAATTTGACGGATACACGTGGAACTCGATGAAAGGCAGCGACGGATTTACAAGATCTGTGTATGTAGCGAGTGATTCGCTGATTTATACCGGCTCTGACCTTGATTTCGGTGTATGGGAGCAAAACCAATACTTTGAATTTGAATACCGCTCGCTCTATCCTTTCAGAGAAGAACTTGTAGAGCTCAACGAAGAGTTTTGGGATGTTCATCCGCAGGGCAATAATATTCTCTTTGTGTCTGCCTCCAATATCTATATATACGGTAATGAGAACCTGACGAAGATCTCTGCTCCAAATCGTTTTACCGGCAGCTTTGCCGCCGGCGACTCAATTTATTTTGCTGATGAAGAATCAGGACTCTACCTGATGCAGGATCTTTCATTAACCTCCGTTTTCGATTATCCTGATGGAGAAACGTTTGAGATATCGGGTATCTATAAGAACGGTGACGAACTCCTTATTATAACATACAACTCGGGGCTCTACAGGTTTAATGGAGATACTCTAGCCCCTGTAAACCAAGCGCTATCCCAAAGGCTGGAATCTGCAAATGTCTTTAGTTTTGAAAAAACAGGAACAGAATCGCTTGCATTCGGCACAGTAATGGACGGTCTGCTAATTACAGATTTAGAGGGCAGGATTCTGCAACAGTTCAATAGAATTAAAGGGCTTTCTAACAATACAATATTGAGCCTTCATTATGACGGTAAAGGCACACTTTGGCTTGGCACTGATTATGGCATATCAACCATAGACCTGAATAGCACCCTATCGTTCGTTTACGATTACCGGGGTGAATTTGGCACCGGCTACGCAGCTCATCTTTCAGGAGATATGTTTTATTTCGGGTCTAACCGGGGGCTTTATCTGGCAAATTGGACTGATCTTAACAATAGCCGTGAAATGTTTGAATTTAATCTGATCTCCGGAAGCGACGGACAGGTATGGACCATACAGGAAGTGAACGGTGAGCTTTTGATTGGCCATGATCGCGGACTTTTTACACTTTCCGAAAATATCCTTTCCCGTATTAGTGACCAAAGGGGAGTCTGGACAATTACTTCTTTCAGAGACCTTTTACTGGCCGGAACCTATAACGGCATCTCTGTTTTTGAGAGAAATGGTGATGGCTGGGAGTTTCGCAATCAGGTAGAGCTCATATCCGGTTCTGTCAATCAACTAATAACAGAAAATGACAGGATTTTATGGGTGAATATTCCCAATTATGGCTTTATCAGGACTGTACTTGATGATAATTTATATCCAACTGAACGGGTTTTCTTTACCACAGAAATATTTGATGGCGATAATCCGATTCTCCAAAAAAATAACGGTGAGATTCTGGTAAAGACCGATCTTTACACCTATTCTTATTTTTCGGCTGATACAAGTTTTCAAATAGAAGATGAAATACGATTTGAACACGAACCCGAAGATGCCCTCCCTGCAATATACCGTCCATCCGTGTTGGATAATGGATTTACATTTATTCCAGTTTATAATGGTTTTGCCCTAAAGAGCCCTCAAAACCGCAGTACTAGCACAGATACAATTAACCATCAGGTGATATTCAGGAATTCACAAGCGTTCAATACATATGATAAAGTCGCTGCGTTGGCAGGGTCAACCATCGATTACGAGTTCAACAATGTGGAAATTGAATTCCTGATTCCAAACCAGCATAACGTTTACTATCAGTACAAGCTGAATGACGATGAATGGAGCCGTTGGTCCACCGAAAATAGCGCCGAATTTATCGATTTAAACCCCGGAGAATATGAGCTAGACGTTCGAGCTTTGAGGGAGGACCAGATTTCTGAGAAGGTTTCCATGCCGTTCATCATTGCCGCACCCTGGTACAAAACCGGTATTGCCTATTTTATTTACCTCATCGTAGGTGTAGCTGGAATTTATCTGATTTCGCTTTGGCAAAAGAAATCACTGAAAAAACAGGAAGAAAATCTGCTCACAATCAAAGAGAAATCTTTGAAAAAACAGGCTGAGAAACATAAACGCCAGATCATGGAGCTTGAGAAAGGCCGGTTACAATCGGAATATGATCAGCTAAAAAAACAGCTGAGAGATAAAACAATTGAGCTGGCCAACAAGGCAAAAGAGAACGAAGATAAAAACAAACTTCTTGCTGAACTGAAGAAAAAAATTGAAAGCATTCAGGAGAATCCGGAAATAGCCAAAACACGCTGGAAAGAAATTCACTCTAGCCTCGATTCCTTCATAAAAAAAGATGATAACACCTTTGAAATACAGATGGATGAACTACACCAGGAGTTTTATCAGCGGCTCAAAGACTCATTTCCCGGGTTGTCTGTTAATGACCTCCGGCTTTGTGCCTACCTAAAGCTCGGTTTTAATTCTAAAGAGATCGCTGAGTTTATGAATATTCAGCCATCCAGTGTGTACATAAGCCGATCGCGCCTGCGAAAGAAGCTTGGCCTGGATACCGATGACGACCTACACGATTTCCTGAACGCCTACTGACCAATCCTGGTAGAACAATAGCTGTGATATGCTCTAATCAGATGTTAGAACGCATACGTATCAAACATATGCATTGAGTATAAAAAATATAATTACACCAGTTACCGAAACATAAAGCCAGATTGGAAGCGTCCACTTCGATACCTTTTTGTGAGTGGAAAATTTACCGGAAAATGCGAAATAGTAACTGGTGAGCACCAGAGGCACAACAAACGCCGACAGAATGATGTGCGAAATCAAAATAAAGAAATAGACCGGCCGTATAAATCCTTCTCCCGGAAATGGAGTATGCCCTACAAAATTGTGATATACCAGATAGCTTATCAAAAAAAGAGAAGATGTTATAAAGGCGGTGAGCATAAACTTCATATGATTCAGAAATTCTCTTTTCTTGATGGCATAAAGTCCCAGAAGAATAAGAACCGTACTGGAACTGTTAAGCAACGCGTTAAGAGCCGGTAAATTAGCTACCCACGCTGCAGTTTGGTCTGAGGTTTCCCGAAAGTAGATGAGCCATATCAGAAACAGAAATGCAAGGGTGCTTATAAAAATAATCATACCCAAAGCTTTTGGAACGCTTATCTCTTTTAAAAACCGAACCGTAAGCTGTTCTTGAAGTGATGAATCCATAAGTACACCTTTAATTTATAAACTGTGTTTACGCGCACAAAATTTGCGTAAATGTGAGCAAAATTTTTAATGAATATAACCTTCTTTAATCTTTTTGGTTTGTGATATCGTTCCGAAATTTAAAAATCTTTAAAATCAGACTCCATAAACCACTACTATTCAGGCTATTCTGTAAAACGATTTAAAAAAACACTATTTGAGGGTGGTTTAAAATCGGATAGTGAAAATATTTTCGGTTTCTTAGAGCAATTTTATGGTCAGACTTCTATCTTTAAAATTAAGTATAAATAAAACCGATCAGCCGACCTGCTATTTAGAATCATTTTAAATTTTAATCTAAAACTCTTTTCAGGTAGGCAGAATTTTATAAATTCGGTACCTTCTTCAGCTAGAAGTCGGGCGGCATCAACCCAATTAGAATTGGAAATATTTTTTAGATTTTATGGCTCAGATTTTTCCTAAATGGACTAACCAGGCTCCACGCAGAATACTTGTCGGTTCAATTATTATTATTAACGCAGTTGTTTTTGCTGTGTGGTATTTTGCATCACCAGAATTTACCGACGTTGGATATCAACCCGAACAACCCGTTCCATTCAGCCATAAGATACACGCCGGGCAGCTGGGAATGGATTGTCAGTATTGCCATACGCAGGTTTTCGATTCGCGCCATGCAAATGTGCCGGCTACTCAAACCTGTATGAATTGTCATAATCAGGTACAGGTTCAAAATCCTGAAAATGTGGAGTTAATATTAGAAAGCTGGGAAACAGGAGAACCCATTGAGTGGGTGCGCGTTCACATGCTCCCCGACTACGCCTATTTTAACCATGCGGCCCACGTAAATGTTGGAGTTGGCTGCGAATCGTGCCATGGAAGAGTAGATCGAATGGAAGTCGTACACCAGGCTGAACCACTAAGTATGGGTTGGTGTATCGACTGCCACAGGGAGCCCGAAAAACATGTACGGCCGGTATCTGAAGTAACAACAATGGGCTACAGCGTGGATAACCAGCTTGAAGTGGGAATGGAACTGGTTGCCAAACATAACATTAATGCACCTACATATTGCCAAAGCTGCCACTACTAATAACAGCTTAATAGAGTAATAGCAATTAACCGTTTTTTTATAATAATTCAATCGCTACAGAATGAGTGATCAGTCACAGCAAACAACGTACTGGAAGAGTTTAAACGAACTCGCTCAAAATGAAGAGTACAAAAAGTTTGAAGAACGTGAATTTCCTGAAAATGCCACAGAATTAACCGATCAGGTTTCACGAAGAAGTTTTCTGCGCGTAATGGGTGCATCCATTGCTCTTGCAGGTTTTGCCTCTTGCCGCAAACCGGTTCAAAAAATACTCCCCTATTCCAAACAGCCCGAAGATGTAATTTTGGGCGAACCCAATTTTTACGCAACAAGTATGCCCTTTCAGGACTCACTTACGGGATTGCTTGTTACCAATAATGAAGAGCGGCCAACAAAAATCGAGGGGAATCCCGACCACCCTGCTAGTGCCGGGCGAACAAATATTTATCATCAGGCCACTGTCCTTGGTTTATATGATCCCGATCGATCCAGAAATCCAAGAAACAATGGGGAATCATCGACTCTTGAAGATTTTCTTGCATTTGCAAACGATCATTTTACAAATAAAAATCAGCGCATTCTTTTTGTTGATGGGTACTCATCCTCACCCACCTTTCACAGGTTGAAAGATGAGATACGAAGCGAGTATAGCAATTCTGAATTTGTATCATACGATCCTTTCTCAGACTCGAACCGTGTTGAAGGTACATTTGAGGCCTTTGGACAGCGACTGAGAACGGTAAATCATTATGGTGAAGCCAATCTTGTAGTTTCTCTCGATCACGACTTCATGAGTCCCCAAGGTGATGTTAACAGTGTTCAAAATGCGTTGGAAATAACCGGACGCCGAAAAGTTGAGTCTACAGACGACACCATGTCGCGTCTTTACTGTGTAGAAAATACGTTTACCAACACCGGCTCCTATGCAGACCACCGATTACGCCTTAAACCATCACAAATAGGCCCCTTTGTACTTGCACTGGCAGCCAGGCTCTCTGAGCGGGTTGATGGACTATCTGATTTTAGTGGCGTAACCAACGAATTTAGTTCTCATGAATGGGTAGAAAGCCTGGCAGCTGAATTGACTGCCAATCAGGGTGCTTCTATTCTAACGGCAGGCTCACAATACAGCAGTGACGTTCAAGCCGTTGTTGCGGCTGTAAATGCCGCCCTCGGTAATGCGGGACAAACCGTTACCTATCATGAAGTTCCGTTCCGTGAAGATCGTAACGAAACGGGAGCGTTTATCGATGCTATACAGAGAGCTGAAAATGGTGAGTTTGATACATTAGTCATTCTGGATTCCAATATTGCTTATACAACACCTGCTGATGTAAACGTATCTGCCGCAATTCAGAATACCGCAACAACAATTCATCTCTCTGAATATGTAGATGAAACATCATCACTTTGTACATGGCATGTGAACAAGGCTCATTTCCTTGAAGCTTGGGGAGATGGCTGTTCATACACAGGCCAGCGCTCTGTTATACAGCCTCAGATTCAGCCGCTGCACAACGGAATCAGTGATATCGAACTCCTGAACACAGTGCTTACCGGTGAAGAGCCAAATGGTTATGTAACTGTTGTAAGAACATGGCAGGCAAATGAGAATGGAAATTTTGAAAGACGCTGGAAAGAAGTTCTGCATGACGGAGTGGACAACACAACCAGCTTCGAATCTGTAACAGTATCAATATCATCGGGACTTTCATCAGTAATAAATAGTATCAGCTCCGGGAGGGCCGGCGAGGGAATTGAAATTGCCATCAAACCGGATGCAAAATTATACGACGGGCGCTTTGCCAATAATGGCTGGCTGCAGGAACTTCCAGAACCTATGACAAAGGTAACCTGGGATAATGTTGCGTTGATGAGCCGCTCTACAGCCGAA
>DATGBT010000152.1:0-13340 GCA_035312505.1 Balneolaceae bacterium
ATCTATTTTGGCGGCGGTTGCGAAGCTGCGCTTATCAATTGTAACTAACGCTTTTAAAGCTTAATTATCGACTTATGAAATTAGATCCAAAAATACCGGAAGGACCCTTAGAAGATAAGTGGACCAATCATCTGAATGAGATAAAACTTGTTTCTCCAAACAACAAAAGAAAGTACAATATTATCGTTGTTGGAACCGGCCTTGCCGGGGCATCTGCCGCTGCAAGCCTTGCAGAGCTGGGCTACAACGTTCAAACATTTTGCATCCAGGATTCCGCCCGAAGAGCTCACAGTATTGCTGCGCAGGGTGGAATTAATGCTGCCAAGAACTATGTAAATGATGGTGACAGTGTGTGGCGGCTGTTTTATGATACCATAAAAGGCGGTGATTACAGAAGCCGTGAGTCGAACGTATATCGATTGGCCCAAAATTCAAACCACATAATTGATCAGGCAGTTGCACAAGGTGTGCCCTTTGGCCGTGAATACAGCGGTCTGCTTGACAACCGTTCCTTTGGTGGAGCTCAGGTTTCCCGTACGTTCTACTCCCGGGGACAGACCGGCCAGCAGCTATTGCTAGGCGCCTATCAGGCAATGATGAAGGAAGAACATTCCGGCAAAATCAAAAACTACCCTCGCCAGGAAATGCTCGATTTGGTTGTGGTTGACGGCAAGGCACGCGGTATTATTACCCGGGATTTGGTTTCAGGTGAAATTCAGAAATGGGAAGCCGATGCGGTAGTTCTTTGCACCGGTGGATATGGAAATGTTTTTTATCTTTCGACGAATGCAAAAAATTCAAATGCAACAGCCATATGGCGATGTCATAAACGGGGAGCTGCGTTTGCAAACCCATGCTTTGTGCAAATTCACCCAACATGTATTCCTGTTTCCGGCGACTACCAGTCGAAACTCACCCTGATGAGTGAGAGTTTGAGAAACGATGGACGTGTTTGGGTTCCAAGGAAGAAAGGGGATGATCGACCACCCAACGATATTCCAGAAGAAGAGAGATATTATTACCTCGAGGAAAGATATCCAAGCTTTGGAAACCTCGTTCCAAGAGATGTAGCATCGCGGAATGCAAAACTTGTAACGGATGAGGGCCTGGGAGTTGGAGATACAGGCCTGGCAGTTTATCTCGATTTCCGTGACGCCATTAAGCGTGATGGGAAAGAGACAGTCAAAGCCAAATACGGTAACCTTTTTGATATGTATGAGAATATCAAAGATGAGAATCCATACGAAGTACCGATGCAGATATTCCCGGCCGTTCACTATACTATGGGCGGGCTTTGGGTAGACTATAACCTTATGAGCAATATCCCCGGATTGTTTGTTGCAGGGGAAGCCAATTACTCTGACCACGGAGCGAACAGGTTGGGTGCCAGTGCGTTAATGCAGGGACTTTCGGACGGATATTTCATCATACCCTACACTGTAGGTAATTATCTTGCTGATGAAGACCTGTCCGATGTATCAACCGACCATGAAGCATTTAAAGAAGCAGCCAATACATCTTCAGAGCAGCTTGATAAGCTTCTGGCGGTTCAGGGAGATAAAACCATCATTGAGTTCCACAGAGAGCTTGGTAAAATAATGTGGGATAAGGTTGGTATTTCAAGAAGCAAAGAGGGCCTGGAATCTGCTATTGAAGAGATTCGTGCTCTCAGAGAAGAGTTCTGGAACAACGTGAGAGTACCGGGTGAAAAAAACTACTACAACAAATACCTGGAATTTGCTGCCAGAGTAGCCGACTTTTTTGAGCTGGCCGAGCTGATGGCGATTGATGCTTTAGACAGGGATGAATCCTGTGGATGCCATCTTCGTGATGAATTTCAGTCGGAAGAAGGCGAGGCTATCAGAAACGATGAGGATTATGCGTTCGTGTCTGCCTGGGAGTACAATGGAGTAAACGGAAAACTGGAAACTACGCTCCATAAAGAGCCTCTTGAGTTCGAATTCGTGGAATTAAAACAAAGAAGTTACAAATAGGAAAACTATGAGCTTGATGACGATACATCTTAAAATTTGGCGACAAAAAAACGCTGAAGATTCAGGGCATTTTGAGAATTACACGCTCGATGAAGTAAACGAACACATGTCTTTTCTTGAAATGCTTGATGTTCTGAACGAAAACCTGATGAAGAATGGTGGTGATCCTGTCGAATTCGACTACGACTGCCGAGAAGGTATATGTGGCTCGTGTAACCTTGTGATAAACGGACGGGCACACGGCCCCAAACATATGACTGCAGCCTGTCAGCTTCATATGAGAAACTACAATGATGGTGATACAATTGTAATTGAGCCTCCGAGAGCCGCGGCATTTCCGGTAATTAAAGACTTGGTTGTAGATCGTTATGCACTCGACCGTATTATTCAAGCAGGAGGATATGTGTCGGTGAAAACCGGTGCAGCACCTGAAGCAAATTTAATACCTATTCCGCAGGATGTTTCGAACTCGGCTTTTGATTATGCAACGTGTATCGGTTGCGGAGCGTGCGTTGCCGCATGTCCAAACTCCTCAGCATCACTCTTTACCGGCGCAAAAATTGCTCACTTAAACCGTATGCCACAGGGTAAGCCTGAGAAAGATAACAGGACGGTTGCCATGGTAGAGCAGATGGAAAAAGAAGGCTTTGGAGATTGTTCAAACTTTGCAGAGTGTGAGGCTGTATGTCCGGTGGGAATTAGTATATCGGCCATAGCTGAAATGCGCAGGGATTACATGAAAGCTGTTTTATAATGTAACTTAGGTATAGCTTTATACGTATTAAAATTTATAACTGAATTGAGGTCTTGAAGAAATTCAAGGCCTTTTTATTTATAGAATAGGGGATGGTATGTTTAGAAAAAAAATAATTCCGTTCGTAATATCATTGTTAATATTGATGGTATTATCAATGAATGTCCGTGCACAGGAATTTCTCGTTGATCTGGATTTTAATGTTGGCGCGCCACAGGGAGAGTTTTCTGATGAAATCGACAGACTGGGATGGGGTCTTGGTTTAATGGGAGGGTATAAAATTCCGGAAACTCCTTTAATGGTAGGGCTCGATTTCGGGTTTATGAATTTTGGAGTTGATACCAGAACGGAACCACTCAGTACAACCATTCCAGACCTAACCGTGGAGGTCGAAAATTCGTACAACCTTGTAACCGGTAATCTACTGTTCAGGCTCACCGGCCCTCCGTCGAAATTTCGACCGTATGTAGACGGGCTATTTGGCTTTAATTATTTTTTTACTCAGACGGTGCTCAGGGAAAGAGGTTCATTTTCAGATGAGGATGTGCTTCGTGACACGAATTTTGAAGATACTTCTCTTAGCTATGGTTTTGGAACCGGGGTTAACCTGAGAGTTTATAGCAACAAAGAACAGCCTGGCACTACATCTGAAGTATCCCTTGGCTCTGTGTATCTGAATGCGGGCGTTCGCTATATGTTCGGTCGGGAGGCGGAATATCTTCAGGAAGGTTCTATTTCTACCAACAATGGCAATGTGACATACGATGTAAGCAGATCGGAGACGGATCTTCTCTATTTTAAATTTGGAGTGAATTTTACATTTTAGAAATAAATAACCTGCACTATTATTTTACTGATAGCTTGTGTGTGATTACATTTAGCTAACCAAGGCCTCCTTTGGAGTTTGCCTTAGAATCCGGAATCAGGAAGTATGCAGGATCTGTCATCAGCTAAAGAGGTATTACAAAATCGGTGGGGCTACAACTCTTTCAGGGCTGGTCAGGAGAAAGCCATAAGATCGATACTTGAGGGAAAAGATACATTGGTCTTATTTCCAACAGGAGGAGGTAAATCACTATGTTACCAGGTTCCGGCTCTTCTTTTTGATGGATTGACCCTTGTAATATCTCCTCTCATTGCACTAATGAAGGATCAGGTTGATCAGTTAAAAGCAATGGGGATACGAGCTTCATTCATCAACAGTACACTCTCCCGGCGAGAGACGGAACAGCGACTGGTGAATGCCCGAAACGGAATGTATAAATTGCTTTATATCGCTCCCGAACGTATTAAAACAGAACTTTGGCAAACAGAGCAGCCAAACTTGTCGGTTTCTTTAGTGGCGGTAGATGAAGCCCACTGTATTTCGGAATGGGGACACGATTTTCGTCCGTCCTACAGAACGATTAAACAGGATTTTGGTGAGTTATCAGATCAAACCAAATGGATGGCCTGTACAGCCACAGCCACACCCGAGGTAAGAAAAGATCTGCTTAAAGTACTTCAATTTAACAATCCTGAAGTGGTTACAAGTGGGTTCAGCCGGGAAAATCTTCACTGGTGGGTATCCCAAACCGATAATAAATCGAAGATGGTACAAAGATCGGTTAAAAAAGCTTCTGCAATGGGGAGTGGAATTATCTATTCATCTACGCGTAGAAAGTGTGAGTATCTCGCAAAACGGTTTACTGCACAGGGAATCGGATGCAAGGCCTATCATGCGGGACTTGCAAATAAAGAACGCGAAGATGTACAGCTGGCATGGCTTCAAGGCGATACACCGTTAGTAGCTGCTACGAACGCGTTTGGAATGGGGATCGACAAGCCAGACTGCAGATTTGTTATTCATGAAACAATACCGTTTTCCTTGGAAGCATATTACCAGGAAGCGGGTCGCGCAGGCAGAGATGGTAAACAGGCCTACCCTATATTGGTATATAAACCAAGCGACGTACACGTTTTGGAAAAACGAGTTGTGTCTGCTTACCCCGACTATGAAACATTGCAAAAAGTTTATAACAGCTTATGTGATGAGATGAACCTGGCTGTGGGTGCTGAGATGGAGCATCAGGAGGTATTGAATTTTCAAAATGTTGCCAGACGATCGGGGTTATCACTTCAAAAAGTAAAGTTGAGCATCACCCTTCTTCAAAGACTCGAAATTCTTCAGAAAACAGATCTAAGGGAGCCACGAATTGGTCTTCAGTTCGTTGTAGGGCAGCAGATTTTATTGGATTTTATCGATCGGGTAACCCCGGAAAAGGGAGAGTTTATTGATACAATGATGCGACAATTTGGTCCTCAGTCATTCCATAGAAAAGTGTATCTGAAAGAAGATAAAATTCTCGACTTGATGGCAATTACAGCCCATCAGCTGGAAAAGGGACTCCATGTATTGTCTCACCACGACCAACTTCTGGAGTTTTCGCGTGAAAGTGAACAATCACTTATTTATTTAGAACACCAGCGAACCAAGAGACTCGAGATAGATAAAAAAAGAGCATATCAGTACAAAGATATTTTACTTAATAAGCTGCAGTATATGGTGCGCTATGCCGAAACGTCGGAGTGCAGAGAAGTATTTTTACGAAACTACTTTGGTGAGACTGATTGTAGTCCGTGTGGTAAGTGTGATAACTGTGTTAAAAACCAGAATCAAGCTCTGGAAGCTTTGACGGAAGAGGAGATTAGCAGTGTAGAACGTTTACTTTCGAAAAAAAACTATAGTGCAGAGGAGATCAGCAGCGAATTAAACTGGAATAAAAAACGGACAAAACGGATTATCTCGTTTATGGTGCGCGAAGAACTGGTACAATACAAAAAAAAGGAGGGAAAACGACTTTACTCAATGTTTAAACGCTGACGAAGTGAGTCTGCTGTAAGCCTGTTTTTGTCTTTTAGTTTGCGCTCCAGAATATCCACTTCATCTCTCTCCTCCCTTAAAATTAGATTTACTTTAGCGAGCCGATTAAGTTGGGCATCAATGTTCTCTTCGTAATACTCATGCGACCGTCTGAAGTCCTCTTTCGAGACATTGTACTTTTGATATACCAAATCCCGAATATCCTCTTTTGTTCTGTATTTTAACAGGTTTGGATCGTACTGATCGATAATCGCAAGCTCTGCAAACATAAGAATATAGGTGTCTTCTTCAATGAGGTATTCGGGTTCGTTTTCTTTGCAACCGAAAAGGGCAAAAAACATAAAAAAGCTAAAAAGAAAAGTCAGTTGCCTCACTCGTCGTTCGGGTTTTTAGGGTTCAGCGGACGCAGGGTAACTTCATTAATCAGAAAATTATCCGGTGTTTCAAGTAGGTGAATCAAAGTATTTGCAACGTCGTGAGGCTGCATCATATTATCATGTGTATCTGCTCCGGCTGCCACTTCAAAAAAGTTCGTAGCTATAGATCCGGGAAACATGGTAGACACTTTAATTTTATCGTACCGGAGCTCTTTAAACAGGGCTTCGCTAAATCCTCTGAGTCCAAATTTTGTAGCGTTGTAACCCGAAATTTGTGGATTACCCAAGAGACCCGCTACCGAGGATACATTTATAATATGGCAGTAATCATCATTCTGTTTCATCAATGGAACAATTTCCCTTGTGAGATAAAAAACACCATTCAGGTTGGTATTTACCATCGTATCCCAATCGTCTATGGTGATATCTTCTACGTTCCCAAACACGGCAAGTCCGGCATTATTAATGAGAATATGTGGCAGCTCTTCATTAGAAAATTGTTCCTTTACCCACGAAGAAATATCGGAAGATTGTGTGATATCCATCTGAATGGGAATAAAATTTTCGCCGAGGTCGTTCTGAATATTTGTTAATTTATTCAATCTCCGGGCGAGCCCGTAAACTTTAGCACCTTTTTGAATCAGCAGTTTGCTAAATGAATAGCCAATGCCGCTGCTTGCCCCGGTTATAATGGCGATTTTATTTTTTAAATCCATAATCTCAGTTTATTTCATTTATCTTTTTGAAGGCGTCTCAATGATTAATCGTTCACACAAAACTACACAAATGAATGCACTTTATCTTGATATTGGAAACACTTCTTTAAAATTGGCTGTACCGGAAGAAGATGGTTGGAAAGTGCTTTGGCATCAGCGGTTTGAGAATGATTTTGTATCGTTTATAGATTTGTTAAATGAGAGTTCAGATAGTGAAAAAAACGTTGTCTACACAAGTTCAGTACGCAAAGATATCACCCGAAAGGTTGAGGAGGCGGTACCTGGTTTAAACATTCAGGTGCTATCAGCATCCCAGATTCCTAAACAATTTATTAACTATTCAACGATACATACACTTGGGCTGGATCGCTTTTTAGGATGTTTGGGTGCTTTTAAAGTATCCAATAAAAGCGGGGTCATTGTCATTGATACCGGCAGTGCCTGCACAGTTGATTTTATGGATAAAGATGGAATATATCAGGGGGGTGTAATTATGCCGGGTATGGATATTCTGAAAAAATCAATCAGAAGGTATCTTCCTGAACTGCCGGATGTCGATTCAACGGTTCCCGATACCTGGCCGGGAAAATCAACTCAGGACAGTCTTCGACTGGGAGTAAATGGAATGTTTGGTTTGGCCATTGAGAGCTGGATAGGAAAATTCCAAATGATGGATGACAATGCCGTAGTTTTTATAACCGGAGGAAATTCAATGGAGATTCAGCTGTTATTGAACGATACAGAGTGTACACACCATGTTAACCTGCAGTTTGAGGGTATGAAAGAATTTGTTGAAAAGATGAAAGGCTGAATAAAGCCGGGAAACAGCTCACTTTTAGTTTTGTAGTTTTCCATTAATCAATGCAGTAACCATTTCAAGAGCCACACGGTTTTCACCGCCTCTGGGAATAATGATATCTGCATAGCGCTTACTGGGTTCAACAAATTCGAGGTGCATCGGGCGCACAAAATTTTCATATTGATTTAATACTCCATTGAAATTTCTGCCCCTTTCAAGAATATCCCGCCTTAGCCGTCTTAAAAGACGAACATCATCATCAGTATCCACAAAAAGCTTGATGTCCATAAGATTCCGGAGTTTCGGTTCACTGAAAATCAGAATACCGTCGATGAGTATAATGTTTTTGGGAGATGCCGGGATGGTATTCTCTGTCCGGGTATGGGCTACAAAGTCATATACGGGTATATCTACCTTATATCCGCTTCTGAGGGCACTCAGGTGCCGAATCATGAGTTCGGTTTCCAGTGAGGATGGATGATCGAAATTCTGTTTTTTACGCTCCTCAAGTGGTAAATGGCTTAGGTCACGATAGTATGAGTCGTGCTCAATCAGTAAAATTTTTTCTTTTCCTATGCCGGCAACAATATTTTCAACAACTGTGGTTTTGCCCGATCCGCTTCCTCCGGCAACGCCTAAAATAAGTGGACTCTCACTCATTACTCACTCTGTTTTCTAACTGCATACTATTATCATACTCTATTTTAAAATCGCGAACAGCCCTGAATATCGCAGACGCCAGGATGGTTTGTCCATACTCACTGGCCAGATAGTTGGCTTCTGTCGGGTTTGATAAAAAACCAAGTTCTACCAAAACGGCGGGGGTTGATGCGTGCCAAAGTGCCATCAACCCGGCCTGTTTTACTCCCCGTGAACGGCGCTGAGCACGATTTCTGAACTGATCTTCGATCATGCTCGCAATTCTCTCACTGATGGCAATGTTTCCTGCGTTGGCAAGTTCATAAATTAAAAGATCTTCTTCGCTGAGCTGCACAGGTTCAGATCCGTTTTCTAAATTTAAAACGCTATTCTCCTTTTTCATTACTTCAAGAGCCGATTCACTTCGGGCCAGACCCAAAAAGAATATTTCGGCACCATATGCCTGCGAGTTTGCTGCCGAATTTGCGTGAATCGATAAAAAGAGGTCGCCTTTTGCGCGTGTGGCGGTTAATCCACGGTCTTCAAGTTTAACAAATGTATCATCATCGCGCGTATAAATTACGTCCACTTCGGGCATAAACTCTTTGATATAATTCCCAACTTTAAGAGCTACATCCAGTACAATGTCTTTTTCCTGGTACCCGAGCCGTCTGTTTACAGCCCCGGGGTCGTGTCCGCCATGGCCTGCATCAATCACGATAGTTCTGAATTCCCGGCCATTTGACAGCGGAATAGCTGCATCGCTAACTGATGCGGTGTAATTAAAGGGTGTTTGCTGATCCTGATAATCGTACCAGAAAATAAAATCAGTGTTATCTGTAATGCCGGCAATTTCTGACTTTTTTACAGTCTCCATAGCGAGCAGCAGGTGGTCTCTGTCTCGATCGGGATAGGCGGTGGCTTTAAAGTAGCGGTTCTCTTCCAGAAAAATATCGATACCAAAACCTGCCTCATTGTTGTGGTAATCAATGCGTTCAATTCCCTGTTTCAGGTCTGGTTCTATAAATGAATCGGCACTCATATTATCCGAATAAATCATCATTTGAATTAAATCGGAACCGGGCTGGGCTACTCTAAACGAGTCGACACTCCCACTAATATGATAACGCAGCACCAGGCCTTTGCCATCACTTCGCTCTGCAACAGAGATTCGCTCAAGGGTAGTTTGGCTATGGGCTTGCAGAGATGCTGCACATAAAAACGTGAAGATAAACAGCAAATTGAGGAGTATTGCTTTTACCATGAGTTGGAGTTTAAATTTTTTCCGTGCATGCAGATGATTAAAAATAAAATAGGGAATCTTTCAAGAAATAGATAAAACTTTATAAAGCTGTTTTTTTAATGAGTTTCATTACTTTTTCTCCATAATGAAACGAACGGCAGAGGTTACCAAATTTTTTGGGAGAAGAGGTGTTGTTTTAGCACCTATCTTATTGAGAACTCCATAAATTGCTACGCGTCTTTCTTTCATTAAAGATCTGTAACCAAACTCAGCTACGTCGGTGGAAGATGCAACCGGAAACATGTTGAACAGCTTTGATTTTTCCATGTTTGAGACACTTTGAAATTCAGAGGCAGTTGGTCCCGGACAAAGCGCAGTTACAATAACTCCCGAATCATTCAATTCATTTGCAATCGCCTCGCTAAATGCGAGTACATAATGTTTTGTTGCATAATAAACACTCATTAATGGCCCGGGCTGAAATGCGGCAGTAGATGCGACATTCATGATATAGGATTTCTCATGACTCATTAAATCCGGTAAAAAAAGATGTGTTAAGTGTGTAAGAGATGTAATATTGAGATTGAGCATCGTGGCATTTTTCTCCCAGTCCGATTTATGGAAAAAACCATAGTCTCCGATACCTGCATTATTTACCAGCGTGTCTATACGAATGGGAAGGTCGGTAATAAATTGATACAGTTTTTTTGGAGCGTCACTTTCTGAAAGATCACAGGCATATACGTCAACTCTATTGTTGAATTTTTTTTCAAGCTCATTTTTGATTTCCTGTAAGCGCTCTTCTCTTCGTGCGGTGATGACCAGGTCATAGCCTTCCCTGGCAAAAACTTTACTAAGGTCACGTCCTATCCCGCTCGAAGCGCCCGTAATTAAGGCCGTTTTAGTTGTATTGCCGGTTTGCATATCAGATAATTGGTTTGTGTGCAGATTGCTTTCAAGATAGGTTTATACCTATAATATTTCAGCTAGAAGTTATATTGAGATGGGGCGGGGAAAAATAAAAGGGAAACTGCTGAATAGGGTTCCCCTTTTTTCAATTGATCAATTTAATTGCCAGTTAGGACGAGCAGGGGCACTTTTGAATATACGCTTAGTTGTTTGGTATAATTTTTATCCAGGAGCATACCCACAACCGATTTTTTATATCTGTTTAAAACCAAAACCGAGACATCATTCTGCTCTACATAGTCCGAAATGGCTTTGAAGGGGTTTTCATGAACTACATGATGAAACTTGATGGAGCTGTAAAGATTTTTCTCTCTGATGAGATCTTTGAAACCCCGGAATTTCACATCGGTTTCCAGATTATTTTCGTCAGATACGTGTATAATATCGATTTCAGCGTTGTAGGAGTCTGCCAGCGACACCAGATCTGTAAGATTCTCCAGGTCGTTTGACCGGAAATTCGTAGCAAAGAGCATTTTATCGAAAGAAACGTCAGTAGCCTCTTCCGGAATTGAGATGACTGGAACAGTTGAGTGAAGAATAATATCGGTAGAAACGCTGCCAAAAATCACTTTTCTTGCAGGGACGTCACTGCCGCTTCCGGTAATAACCAGGTCGATATCCAAATCACTAATGGCTTCAAGGATTTGAGATACAGGTTTTCCGATTCTTATCTGGTGTTTTACCTTAAAATCACCGTCAGGAATGGCTGTGTTAAGATCATTTTTAAAACGTTCGAGATGCTGTTCTGCATTTTCTCTCAGGTAGTCGAGAACTCCCTCCATATTGCCGGGAAAGTTAAAGGGAGGATCAATGGCGTTGAGCAGTGTAATGGTAGCTTTAAATTTATTGGCTACTGAAGCTGCTGCAAGGGCTGCTTTTTTTGAACAGTCAGAAAAATCGGTAGGAACGAGGATACGTTTTACATTTGAAATCATGGCTCTCCGGGTTTTTAATGTTCATCTTTCTCTTTACAAATAAGATAGAGTGATTTCTCTTAATGAAGTATAAAGAAGAGTATGAAACCTGAGTCGGGGTTTTCCTTAGCTGGCACCCGTCGCCTATGATTTTAACTAAAGAATTAAAATTATCTGAATATAGATTTTCCTAATCTAAGAAAAGTGCTGGCAATTGTGCCAGTAACTGTATTCTATTGATAGTCTGATAGCTGAGTCTTCAGCTTTCCAAGATCGGTAAGAGCATCTTCTCTCTTTTTCCGTTCATTCTCAACTACCTGTTTCGGGGCATTCTCTACAAACTTTTCGTTAGCCAGCTTTTTCTCAATACCTTTTAAAAAGCCTTCCAAACGCCCGATCTCTTTTTCGATGCGTTGCCGCTCTTTTTCAAAATCGATCAATCCTTCAAGAGGGATAAAAATTTCTGTACCACCAACCACAGCGGCTGCAGAGGCTTTGGGTTTCAGAGAATCCAAATCAAACTGAAGAGTTTCAACAGGTAATAGCTTTTCATAAACCCAACGGGCACCCTCAAGTTGTTTACCGAGAGTATCGTTTGAGGGTTTAATCAGGATTTTTAACTCAGCCCTTGGCGGCAGATTCATTTCTGCCTGGATATTTCTAATTGCAGAGATCTGATCCTGAATAATCCCGAATAGCTTAACATCATCACTGTATGTATTTCCTGTTCTTTGAGGCCAGGCACTGATGGTTAAAGCCTCTTCAGCAGAACGATGCTGTATTCGCTGCCATATCTCCTCGGTAATGAAGGGCATAAAGGGATGCAGCATTTTCATCAGAATTTCAAAAAAACCAAGTGCACGTTCCAGGTTTTCCGCAGGCATGTTTTCCTTGTAATCCGAAGATTTACTTACTTCAATATACCAGTCGCAAAAGTCGTCCCAAATCAGCGAATAGATTTTTTTAAGAGCTTCATTCAGCCGGTAGTTTTCAAAATCCTGCTCCATTCCGGCCATAGTTGCTTCAATACGCCCCATCATCCATTTGTCGGCTACATTTTCAGGCGCAGAGTCCACGACAGGTGTGTAGGATTTGCCATCCTCCATGTTCATTGTAAGAAAGCGGAAGGCATTCCAGATTTTGTTAGAGAAGTTTCTGCCCTGTTCACACAGGGCTTCATCAAAAAGAAGGTCATTGCCGGCTGGTGCAGCAAAAAGCATTCCGACACGGGTCCCGTCAGCACCGTATTTATCTATCAGTTTGAGGGGGTCGGGTGAGTTTCCGAGCGATTTCGACATTTTTTGGCGCTTTTCGTCTCTCACAATACCGTGATAATAGACGTTGCTGAATGGCTTCTCGTCAGCAAAGGCGTATCCCGCCATAATCATGCGTGCTACCCAGAAAAACATAATTTCCGGAGCGGTTACAAGATCCTTTGTGGGGTAGTAGTATTTCAGCTCATCATTAAACTCGTTATTTCTGATGAAGCCGGGGTCGAAAACAGAAAGCGGCCACAGCCAGGACGAAAACCAGGTATCGAGCACATCTTCATCTTGTTTCAGGTCAGATATGGACAGCGAATTATCTCCGGATTTCTCTCTTGCTTTATCAAGAGCTTCGTCCTCAGTTTTCGCTATAACGTATTCACTTTCACCATCGCCAAAGTACCAGGCGGGAATTCGATGTCCCCACCAAAGCTGCCGTGAGATGCACCAGTCCCGAATGTTTTCCATCCAGTGGCTGTAGCTGTTCTTAAATTTTGCCGGATGAAACTGCACGTCATCGTTCATCACATGCAACAGGGCGGGCTCACCGAGTTTGTCCATTCTGCAAAACCACTGCAGAGATAATCTTGGCTCTATCACTGCATCCGTTCGTTCGGAATAACCAACCTTATTGGCCATCTCTTCAACTTTTACAAGCAGGCCCATCTTCTCAAGATCTTTCGTGATGAGTTTTCGGGCTTCAAAACGGTCTTTGTCTACATAATGTTCTGCAACCTCTGCAACGGTGCCATCAGCGTTAAGCATATCGATGATTTCAAGACCATGCTTTTCACCAATTTCGTAATC
>DATGBT010000153.1:0-20029 GCA_035312505.1 Balneolaceae bacterium
CTCATCATCATACCGGATGAACCGTTTCCAAGAGATGCCGAAATTCAGATTGGCATTAATTACGAAGGATTTCCCTCATTTGGAATACACCAATCTGCTACAGGCACCATCTGGACATCTCTGCTTCCGCTCACCACAAGGCATTGGCTTCCGATAATTGATAGCCCCAGAACTCAACTCCTAACAGATCTTATTATCACACATCCCGCCGGAACCACTGTAGCTTCAAATGGCAGAAAAGGAGTCTCTGAGGTGATTGACACCGAATACGAGCAAACATCATTCAGCACGGAAAATCGGGTTTCAGCCTCATCTCTTGGCTGGGCACTGTTTAATGACGTACAGACCGTTTCAACAGTAACCTCTGAAAGCGTGAGAAACAGTTACAGCATTTTTTCGAGGCGTTCTGACCCACAGCTTTATGTCTATACCGAAACCGGTCAAAATCCGGAAGAATTTCTTTTGACAGCTGCAGCAGTATACAATCGGGTCATCGATGAGATGGATATGGAGATTCCGTACGGTGATTTACAGATCATGATACTCGAAGATGACTTTCTTGAGACGAAACAGACAGGAGAGGGTCTGCTCTTTGTCTACGAAAATAAAGGGAGTATCAAAGCTCAAATAGAACGTGGAATTGTCGCAATGTTTTCTGAATCGGTGATTAAGTCACCATCATGGTCAGATTCAGATGCTGCACGTATTGCAGAAGCCTTTCTGTTGAGCCAGTTTGACGTTGACTTAACGGGTGACGAAAAACGGACATTTGACCCATACAATATCTATTCGGCTCAAAATGGCTTGAAGTGGCAGCATTTTTTGACGCAGGAAGCTCCTGATGCGTTTGTCGAAGGGGTAGAAATTATGTTTAATAAGCGATCACTGGAGACACCTCAAATTTTTGGCTGGAGTAAATTTTCTGATATGATTTATGATGTAACGGGTAGAGCCTGGGCAGAAGGATTTGAACCGCAGGTACCTGAACCTGAAGCTGAAGATACGACCTATTCATACAGAGCGGTAATCGAATGGGAAGAGGGAAGTACTACTGCGGAAATCAGATTTGCAGCCGACAGTATTGCAACTGATGAACTTGTGACGGTAGAAGCCGAAGTAGTCGGGCTCAGCGAAACGCAGGTGCGCGAATTAACCTTTACAGGTGCATCTGATGGAGTTGTACTGAATGTGCCTTCCATGCTTCAGAATATTAAGCTTACGATTCAGGGAAGAAACGATATAGAACTGAACTCTGAAAAACCCTTTCTGTTCTGGATGTATCAGCTCAGAAATGATGATGAGGAAGAGAGAAGGGCAGAGGCGGCAAGTGGTATCTCATCATACAGCGATAATCCCGATATAGAACTTCTCTTAAATGATGTGTTGAGAAGTGAGGAGTCGGATATGGTAATCGCTGAAGTGCTGAATGCAATGTCTGAAATTACTGATGGCGCATCCGGAACAGATGAACGTTTTATGCAATTTTCCGGATCTAATTATGCCATGAATATTCGGATAGCAGCTGTCGAGGCACTTTCAAATTACGGTGGCAATGAAAGGGTAATAAGCCGTTTGCAAAGCATGGTGCGCCAGGAGTCGAACGAAACATTGCAACAGAAAGCTTTGATATCAATTGGAGAAATAACTGAGCCACAGCGTTTTGCGAATATTTCGGAATCGTTTATTACACAGGGAATTGTTCCTGATCAAAGTTCATTTTTACTTAACATTCTTGCAGGAAAAGGGGCAGGAGAACGAGCTGTAGAGCTTGCGGATCGGGCTCTGAGTCAGGATTTAGCGTTTCAGGAAAAAAAAGAAGTCGTAAAATTTTTGATCTCGGTTGATCAGTCCCCCGGTAATTGGATGAACAGGCTTGCTGATTTACTGCAGAGTCCCCATCCGGGAGTCAGAATTACGGCTGCCGAGGCTATTGGTAAGCTATCAGTGAACGACCGCAATTCCATCATAGAGTCCGTTATGCAAAACGAATTTGACGAGCGGGTCCGCCGGGCTCTTCGCCGGGAGTAGCGGACAAATACGCCATCAAATAAAAACTACTGCTTAATCCACTTTAAAAGATCTTTGAAACCGGCCGTGGACCCATAGCTGAGAATTCCCACTTTGTAAATTTTAGCACTAAGCCACATGGTTCCGGCAAATGCCACGATCATCAATACAATTGATAATCCAATTTGCCAAAAAGGCACTTCAGTGATTGCTATACGTGTTATCATGAGAATGGGTGAAAAGAAAGGCACCATCGAGCTGATTACAGAGAGCATGCTATCGGGGCTTCTCCAGGCGTGGAGCATGATAAAATAGGCCACAAAGATGGGGGCTGCTACGGGGAGCATCAGCTGTTGGGTATCGGTATCGGAATCTGAAGCTGACCCAATCGCGGCAAACAGAGAACTATAGAGTGCGTAGCCAAGAATCAGGAAGATGATAAAATAAATAAACAGCGACGTCTCCAGTGTTGGGAAATCCAGAAAAGCAGGAAGCTCTGCCTGCGCTTCGCTCATTTCAGAGCCCATCGCTTCAGAGGGATTCTCCATAAACGATGCAGCAATAGGGCCCGCCAGCGTTGAAAGGCCAAAAAAGGCGATCATCCAGATCCCGAACTGTGTAACGGCAAGCAAGCCAACACCAGCCATTTTACCCGTCAGGAGCTCTATAGGCCGAACAGATGATGCAATCACTTCAATAATCCGGTTTGTCTTTTCCTCAATAA
This sequence comes from Balneolaceae bacterium, assembly GCA_035312505.1. Taxonomy (GTDB): domain Bacteria; phylum Bacteroidota; class Rhodothermia; order Balneolales; family Balneolaceae; genus Rhodohalobacter. Next base: position 2,732 of record DATGBT010000153.1, read on the forward strand.
CTCCCCTGGTTACATAGCCTCCATAGCTGAAAATTGCTCCAAAAATAATGATGCCCATCACCATGCCAACTGCGGATAGAAAAAGGGTATCGTCATCTTCCTCTTCACCTTCTGCGGTAAGCCTTCTTGAGTCCAAACCAATAGAAGAATCATAAATTTGCTGTATCTCATCGGATACGTCTGCTCGTTTTAGCCGTTCTTCACGAACTACTTCACGAATATCAGATCGGACGGAGGTAAGTAGCTGTATTCCTCCGCTTCCGCTGTAGATAAGTTCAAGATCCTTTTCATTGACAATATTTTCTTCAGAGAAAATGATGTACCCTGTAATAGACTCTGCCTGCACCATGCTTCTCAGTGAATCTACAGAAAGCATTGAAAAGTCACTGTAGCGTTCGGGATTCATCTCTGAAAGGGCAGGGGCAATAGAGGCTGTCTCATCCTTAATACCGATTTCAAAGGAAGTATCACTTTCCCAAACGCTGATAAATACAATGACTCCGAGAAATGCAGCAAAACCAACCGGTACCAATATCGTTGCCCAGATAAATCCTTTACTTCGAACCCGGGTGATATATTCACGTTTTAAAACCAGGTAAATTTGTCTCCAGCTCATCAGGCTAATACCTCTTTATTTTTGATGTTATCTTCACCAACAGTGGATATAAAAATTTCATTTAAGGAAGGTTCAACCAGTTGGAACTTATGAATTTCTGAAGCGTTCATTGCTTTCTTTAATATATTCTGATGGTTTTGTCCATCCAGCAGGCGAATTTCTGCAAAATTTGTTGAACGGTTATTAATACGAACATTTTCGAGCTCGTCCAGGAATCCGGGGTCACCCTCAAACTCAATGAGAACCGTATTTTTTCCAAATTCTTTCTTTACCTGTCTCAGGTTACCCGTTAAAACAACTTTGCCGTTGTTGAAAAGACATATATCATCGCACATCTGTTCTACCTGTTCCATTCTGTGTGTAGAAAAAAGGATGGTTTTACCATTACTTCGCAGCTCAATGATAATCTGTTTGAGCAACTCGCTGTTAATAGGATCGAGCCCGCTAAAGGGCTCATCAAAAATATAGATGTCAGGATCGTGCACAATTGTAGCGATAAACTGTATTTTTTGGCTCATCCCTTTCGATAGTTCCCCAACCTTTTTTGAATGCCAGTCGTAAGCATCAAAACGCTTTAGCCAATATCGAATCTTATCTTTTGCATCATGAGCAGACAACCCTTTTAGCTGAGACAAGTAAACAAGCTGTTCGCCAACTTTCATTTTTTTATAAAGCCCGCGCTCTTCGGGCATATACCCAATCATTTTCTGGGTAACCGGCCCCACGCTTTTCCCATTTATGATAATTTTGCCGCTGTCCTGTGGTAAAATATAATTTATCATCCGGATGGTTGTCGTTTTACCGGCTCCATTAGGGCCTAATAGGCCAAAAATTTTACCTTTCTCCACATTAAACGATACGTCATTAACTGCTTTTGTATCGCCGAACTGCTTTTCCAAATTTTTTACTTCAATGGTAGTCATGTGCACAGATCAAAGTTTATAAAAGTGCTTATACTTTTTATCGGTGTTGATGTTACAAATTTCTTCACTTGAATAAAAACAATTCTATAAGACTTAAATAAATGTTAAAATGATTTAAATGGCATAATTAAATCATATTTACATAAAAATAATGGCATAACAGCTGATTACAGATTGCAGGTGGTTTATACTTTTTATTACTTCTGATAGATTTATAATGTAGTATAAGATTTAATTACAGAATTGAGTTGATGAACATATTTCATATTTCTGCTGAGTGTTATCCGGTCGCTAAAGCCGGAGGACTTGGTGATGTGGTTGGAGCATTACCAAAATATTTAAACAAGACAGGCCATAAAGCCACGGTAGTTTTACCTCATTATCACAATAAGTGGCTTCAGGATGCCGAGACCGAAATACTTTTTGAAGGCCGGGCTCCTATTGGCAACGGTTCCTTTGCATACCGCGTAAGTCGATTGAAAGAACCGGATTTGGGTTTTGAACTAATTCTAATTGATATTCCCGGTCGCTTTGATCGCCCGGGTGTATATCTCGACCCATGGTCGGGGCATCCCTACTGGGATGAAAAAGAGCGAATTTTTAGTTTCCAGATTGCTGCTATGGAGTGGCTTATGGAACTTTCCGATAAACCTGATATTGTTCACTGCCACGATCACCACACCGCTCTGGTTCCATTTATGATGGCCCACAGCTTCCGCTATTCACTTTTGAGAACCATACCAACCGTTCTCACTATTCATAACGGTGAGTATCAGGGGCGGTACGATATGGGGAGTGCTTCGTTACTTCCTGAGTTTGACCCTGATAAATCCGGTTTACTTGACTGGGACGGACAATTAAATGCTCTTGCAACAGGTATAAAAACGGCGTGGAAAGTATCAACCGTTTCTGAAGGATATCTTTATGAATTGCAGGAGTACTGCCACGGACTCGAAATTTTGCTCCGTGAGGAGCAGGGGAAATCGGTTGGGATTTTAAACGGTATCGATACGGAAGTGTGGGACCCTTCCACAGATGAGTTTCTGCACGAAAATTATGCACTTCATAAGTACAAAGTGGGGAAAGAGAGGAACAAAAATGAGTTGCTTCGCCTGTTTAACCTGACAGATGGGCGTCCGCTGATATCTTTCATTGGCAGGCTTGTGCGTGAGAAAGGGGCTGATTTACTTCCCGACCTGATAAAAAAATGCCATGCAGAAAATATTGAAGCCTCTTTTTTGATATTAGGAACAGGAGATCCCGGCCTTCACGAGAAATTTGAAAAGCTTGAGGACCATTATACAGGTTATTTCGATTCCCGTCTGGAATATAATGAAGGGCTTGCCCATCAGATCTATGCAGGCAGCGACTACCTGATAATGCCATCGAGAGTGGAGCCGTGTGGGTTGAATCAGCTTTACTCAATGAGATATGGAACAATTCCTATTGTCCGCAACATTGGCGGATTAGCCGATACCGTTAAAGATATTTCAAAACAGGGTGGTTACGGGATCGTATTTGAGAATTTTAATCTCGATGAAGCCGCAGAAGCGGTTAAACGATCTGTAGAGTTGTTTAACCGGGAGAAAGAGTTCAATAAAAATCGCAGAAGAATTATGCAGATCGATTTTTCCTGGGAAAAAGCGGCCAAAAATTACGTTAAAATGTATAAATCAATGAAATAAACGGAAGAACATTATGGAAAATAAAACAATCGCTATCATTTTAGGAGGGGGGAGGGGAACACGTCTCGACCCATTAACGCGCCACAGAAGTAAGCCGGCTGTTCCAATTGCAGGAAAATATCGGCTTGTTGATATACCCATTTCAAACTGTCTTAACTCTTATATCAGAAAGATATTTGTTTTAACTCAGTTCAACTCAGCTTCTTTAAACAGACATATCAAAAATACCTACAATTTCGACCTGTTCTCACATGGCTTTGTTGATATTTTAGCTGCAGAACAGACTCCAAAAAGCACAAACTGGTTCCAGGGTACGGCAGATGCTGTACGTCAATCGCTGCATCATCTATCGAATTATGAGTATGAGCACGTTTTAATTTTATCGGGTGATCAGCTTTACCAGATGGATTACCGTAAACTTCTAAAAGTGCACAAAGAGGATGGAGCCGACATCACCGTAGCAACAATCCCTGTAAATGCACATGATGCTACCGGATTTGGTATCATGAAGACCAAAGATGATGGGCTTATAGAGAGTTTTGTCGAAAAGCCGTCTGCAGAGGAGTTGACAAAATGGAGTTCAGAGACATCTGAAGAGATGCAGGCACAGGGGCGTAACTACCTGGCTTCTATGGGCATCTATGTATTCAGCAAAAATACTCTGCTCAGGCTCTTTGAGGAGAATCCGGATGCCACAGATTTTGGAAAAGAAATTATTCCTAAAGCGATAGAAGACGATTCAAAAGTATCCAGCTATTCTTTTACAGGATACTGGGAAGATATCGGAACCATAGGATCGTTTTTTGAGTCAAATCTCGATCTTTGTGAAACGGTGCCAAATTTTAACCTCTACGACAATGAACAGGTTATATATACAAGGGCCCGATATTTACCTGCGTCTAAGCTCACGGGCACAAACCTGGAGCGCACGCTTGTAGCAGAGGGGTGTATCATTGAGGCGAGTAGAATTGAACGTTCTGTCATCGGAATTCGATCAAGAATTGGAAGAGGTACAACAGTGGAATCGTCTATTGTAATGGGTAACGATCACTTTGCCACCGACGAAGATTTCGAAAATCAGAATAGAGAACAGCCGCTTATGGGAATTGGCAGGCGCTGTTTCATAAGCCGGGCAATTATCGATAAAAATGTTCGGATTGGTGATGATGTAAAAATTACCGGTGGGGATCATCTCGAAGATGGAGAGTATGAAAAGCATTCGGTAGTCGATGGAATTGTTATCATCCAAAAAGGACAGGTTATTCCAAATGGCTACAACATTTAAACACCGATCATAGAAGGATCTGATATAAAGACTCCGCCTTGAGAAAGGGCGGAGTCTTTTTTTATCAGAATTCGTCTCTTGCTACGTTTTAATTTAAAAGTGGTGAAATCATGAGCCGGCTCAATCTGATATTAATATTATGCAGTGTACTCATATTTTGTCCGTCCTGTTTATTAAATAGCAGCGATGATGGAAATGACCCCGGTGAGCCGTTCATTACCGGTACGGTTACCGATATTGATAACCAAAGAGTGCTGGTTGAAGAGAATCCTGATGTAAATGGTCCGCTGGAAAATGGAGGCAACAAAATCTGGCTTTCGATGAGTGATGACACCTCTATTTACAGAAGCAATAACTTTGAACTGGTTAAGTGTGACTTCTCATGTCTTGAGATTAATAACATTGTAAGTGCATGGGTAACCGGTGCAGTTGCGGAGTCGTACCCTCTCCAGGGTACTGCAAGCAGAATTGTGATTACGGGGGAGCAGTCGGACAGGTAGATAATAAAAAACCTTCAACTCTTTAGAGAATAGAAGGTTTTTTAATTTATGTAGCTCAATCAGAGCATATTTTTTAGCGTAATACCAATCTCTGCAGGGCTCTCTGCAACCGTGACTCCGGCATCTTTAAGAGCTTTCTTCTTATCAGCAGCTGTACCTTTGCCGCCTGAAATTATCGCACCTGCGTGTCCCATTCTGCGTCCGGGAGGAGCTGTGCTGCCGGCAATAAACGCCACAACCGGTTTGCTTACGTTCTCTTTGATATAGGCGGCCGCTTCTTCTTCAGCCGATCCGCCGATTTCACCAATCAGAACAATGGCTTCCGTATCGGGGTCTTTTTCAAAAAGTTTCACAGCGTCTGTGTGGGTAGTGCCAATTACAGGGTCACCACCAATGCCAATTGCGGTGCTTTGGCCAAGTCCGGCTTTTGTAAGTTGGTCAACCGCTTCGTATGTAAGAGTACCAGATCGTGAAATCAGGCCTATATTGCCGGGCCTGAAAATCATAGCCGGCATAATGCCAACCTTGGCTTCACCCGGTGTAATAACACCGGGACAGTTTGGCCCAACAAGCGTTGCACCATGGCTTTTACAAACCTGTTTCGCTTTAACCATATCCTGTACCGGAATTCCCTCCGTGATGCAAATAATAACTTTAATACCTGCAAGGGCAGATTCAATAATGGCATCGGCTGCAAACGGTGGGGGTACAAATATTACTGAGGTATTGGCCCCTTCCTCGGTTACTGAATCGGCTACGGTGTTAAATACAGGCCTATTCAGATGGGTTTGACCCCCTTTGCCGGGGGTTACACCACCCACAACATTGGTTCCATACTCCATCATCTGTTCTGCGTGAAAACTTCCTTCGCTGCCGGTAAATCCTTGAACAATTAACCGGGTATCATTACCAACTAATACACTCATTTTCAGGTATAATTAATTACTGATTTTGTTTCTGAAATTTCGATTGAATATACCATCATTGCTACTGATTGCCAAAGAGAAAGACAACTGCCTATCAACAGATAGCTAAAACTGAATAAGAGGAAAAATGATATAAATACGAACTTAAAGTTCTCTGATTCTGATATTTTTAAAGTAGACTTTACTCTCCGGGTCATGGCCCTGAAGGGCAACGGTTCCGTAAGATAGCCGTCGACCTGCCCGTTCTTCGCGAACTACATTTTCTGGTTCAGTGTAGTTTACAACTTCATTACCATCTACTGTAATAGTTATGTGATCTCCATCCACTTTTACATTCATTGTGAACCACTCATTATCCTCTGCAATCTGATCGGTTATGTCGTTTACCCCATAGAGGCTTCCGGTTCGCCGCGGATCATTTGGATAAGTGTTGTTGATTTGAGCTTCATACCCCTTATCCGGCCAACCCGTTTCCTGGTATGTTGTATGGAAATAGATTCCCGAGTTTGCCCCTTCCATTGTTTTAATATCGATTGAGAATTCGAAATCAGTGAATGAAGCCTCTCCATCTTCTCCCATATAGAAAAGGTGAGAACGGTCTCCATAGGTCACAATCATGTTATCTTCCACGAAAAATGATTCGGGGTTTTCGCTGGCTTTCCATCCATTAAGAGTTTCACCGTCAAAAAGGTTTATCCATTCATCTGAGACATCTTGTGCGAGAGTTAAAGGCGGAATTGCATTAACAGAAAAAAGCAGCAGGATAGTAATGATGAGAGTTTTCATAAAGCAGTTCATTGGATTCAGTATTTAAATTTCCATCAATTAGGAGATGGGTCAGGTAATTCCAAATACAGAAATTATATTGGAAAGGTAGACATTTCACTGATTATAAGTATTTGTACGGCAAACTAATATCAATATTAAATGTAAAAATAGTTATCTCTGTGAAAAGCTATACAGAGGATATCCTGACTAGAAACTGACTCGTCTATTTCCCACTGATTCTTTTATGCAGGATGCTTTTTTTGTATCATTTCATCATGATATCAGATGATAAAAAAGAGGAAATTCGGGCAACAGCCGACATCGTTGAAGTTGTGGGTGATTATGTAAAGCTCAAGAAGTCTGGCAGCGGTTTTATGGGGCTTTGCCCGTTTCATAACGAAAAAACTCCCTCTTTTCACGTTACTCCCCGACTAGGTATCTATAAATGCTTTGGCTGTGGCGAAAGTGGTGATGTGTTTAATTTTGTAATGCAGATGGAAGGTATCAGCTTTCCTGAGTCACTGAGGACACTCGCAGAAAGATATGGGATTGACATTCCTGATGATGATGACAGAGATGAAGAGCAAACTCAGAAAAAAGAGGGCATTTATTATGCACTGAAATTTGCCGGGCTATTCTACCATACACAGCTCCATGAATCGGAGGAAGCCGATAAGGCCCGTATTTACCTTGACAAACGAGGGTATGGAAAGAAAATACAGCGCTCCTTTGGCCTGGGTTACGCACCTACAAACAATTTGCTGCTGAAGGCTGCTCAAAAAGAGGGTATTAAAGAGGAATATCTTGCTGAAGCTGATCTTATAAAGCCCAGCAACAGGGGAGATGGATTTTATGATACATTTCGAGACAGGCTTATTTTTCCAATTTTTAATCCTTCCGGTAAAGTAATTGCTTTTGCCGGACGGATATTGAATGAAAACAAGAAGTCGGCAAAGTATATCAACTCCGCTCAAACACCCGTTTATAACAAAAGCGAGGTGGTATTTGGCGTGAATTTTGCAAAAAATGAGATTCGCAAAGAGGAAGAAGTAATTTTAGTAGAAGGATATACCGACGTTATCACAATGAATATGTATGGAATTAAAAACGTTGTTGCTTCGAGCGGAACCTCTTTGACAAATGGACAGATCAGGATATTACAGAGGTATGGTAATCGCATAATCATGATTTACGATGCCGACAGTGCCGGTCAGGCTGCAATGCAGCGAGGAATGAATATCGCCCTGGAAGAGGGAATGGAGGTACAGCTGATGGAGCTCCCAGATGGTGAAGATCCCGATTCGTTCGTTAAGCAGTTTGGAAAAGAGTCATTCCTCGATTATAAGCAGAAACATGCCGAGGATTTTGTATCGTTTTCCATTCAGAAAGCAGAAAAAGAGGGTAAAATGGAAAATGCTGCAGGACGCTCAGCAGCCATTAAAAAAATACTCGAAAGCATTGCATTAATTCCGAACGAACTCGACCGCCAGTTTTATGTTCAGGATCTGCATCAAAAAACGCAGGTCTACAGAAAAGGGTCAGACCGCGAACTTTTTAACCAGCTTGACATCATACTGGCTGAAAAAAAGAGGCAGGATCGTTTCCGATCTGCCCGGGAAAACCGGATGGAGAACAGGGCATCAGCAAATCCGCAGCAAACTGGAAGGCCTGAGGATACGCGTTCCCTTTCCAGCCCTTCTCAAAAAGCTGTAAAGAGACCCAATTACGAACTGGAAATTATTCGCCTCATGCTTGAATATGGACCAAGCATGAGGCAGTTTATCGGGCATAATATTGGTGAAGATCATTTTACAGATGCGGATATTCGTTTATTCTATACGGATATTATTCAACGGCATATCGATGAAAAAGAGATTAGTATTGATCACTACATGAACCGGGAAAAGCCGTTTCCCTCGCTTCTTAGCGACGTGATAATGGAGAGGTACTCAGTAAGTATAGAGCTCGCAAAAAAAACGGGGGGAGTTTTTAAAAAAGACAGAAACCCGGTTTTAACGGCTAAATCGGCTATGAAGCCACTCCGGTTAAGTTATTGTGAAAGTAAGAGAAAGGATATTGCCAATAACATTAAAAATGCAGAAGACGATAAACGGCAAAAACTGTATGAAGCTATTACAAAACTTCAGAAAGAGATCTCCCGAATTCAGAAAACACCATCTGATGAGCTATTCGATGATCCTGATTTTATAAAAAAGAATGACTCTATGGGTAAGGGAACCTTTGAGTATACCATGAAAACGCGTGACAATTAATTTATGCAAAGAGATTTAAAAATTGCCAGAAAAGCAGCCTGGGAAGGAGTAAGGGTAGTAAAAGAGTTTAAAAATGATGGGTTTGAAGTAAGACAGAAGGGATTTCACGATCTGATTACCGACGCCGATATCGCAGCCGAAAAGGCAATCTTAAGCGTTATCACTGCAGCCTTTCCCGAGGATGATATTTTAGCAGAGGAGTCGGCCAGCTATAACTCACTTACCGATAACCGAACCTGGATTATTGATCCAATTGACGGAACGACTAATTTTGCCCACGATTTTCCAGTTTATTGTGTTTCTGTCGCACTTTGGGAGAATCAGCAGCCGAAAGTGGGTGTGGTTATTGAGGTGTCGCGGGACGAAGAGTTCACGGCTGTTGCAGGAGAAGGGGCCTGGCTGAACGGTAAGGCTATCCGCGTTTCAAATACAGAAAAACCGCGTGATGGTTTTGTTGGAACCGGATTCCCCTATGATGATCTCTCATTGGTTGATTCCTACCTCGGACTTTTTAAAATCTTGATGAAGGAGTTACAGGGAATACGCAGGCCGGGTTCTGCGGCGTTCGATTTATGCTGTGTTGCCTGTGGCAGGTTTGATGGATTTTACGAATACTCCCTTCACATATGGGACCTGGCTGCGGCTGCCCTTATCATAAAAGAGGCCGGTGGAGTAATTACAGACTGGAATGGTGGTGATGGATGGCCGTTTGGACAGCGTATCATTGCCGGAAATGAACATCTGCATCATTATTTACTAAAAATGATTGAGAATCATATTCCGGATAAAGAGAGAGAAAATGTAGCCTGATTACAGGCTATGGTTTAAAAATTTGTGAATAAGATATTCTATGTTGCACTGCTCTTTTTCTTTGTTTAGATTTGATCTAAATTAAAACCATAAGACAGATTTCACAGAAACTTTTAAAAAGAAAAGGAATGAAACGGTATTCTTTATTACTTACGCTATTGGTATTTATATTAGGGGCTTGCTCATCAGAAACAGAAGAAGTAAATGTTTACTCTTCAAGGCATTACGATACAGACCTGGAACTTTACGAGAAGTTTACTGAAGAAACCGGAATCGAAGTAAATCTGATTGAAGGTTCCAGCGACGAATTGATAGAACGAATTTTGAATGAAGGTATAAACAGTCCGGCAGATGTGGTGATTACAGTAGACGCAGGACGTTTATGGCGGGCGAAAGAAGCCGATATTTTGCAGCCACATAACTCAGATTTTCTTGAGGATACAGTACCTGATGAACTACAGGACCTGGACGACCATTGGATAGGGCTATCACAGCGTGTGAGAGCGATTATTTATAATAAGGAGGCCGTTGACGAAAGCGAACTAGCTGGTTACCTGGACCTTGAAGATGAAAAATGGGCTGACAGAATTTGTATTCGGTCGTCAAACAATATTTACAACCAGTCACTGGTCGCTTCACTTATAGAAACGCATGGAGAGAGCCGAACTGAGGAGTGGGCAGAATCTCTGGTATCGAATTTTGCCAGAGATCCGCAGGGGGGTGATACCGATCAAATTCGGGCCGCTGCTGCGGGTCTATGTGACTTAGCCGTTGCCAACCACTACTACCTTGCCAGGCTCATGCAATCAGACAGTGAAGAGGATCAGGAAGTGGCTAATGCCGTGCAGATCTATTTTCCACCGGCTGAATATGGTGGCGCTCATGTTAACATCAGCGGTGCCGGAATTGCTGCAAATTCTCCAAATCGTGAGAATGCGATCCGGTTTGTGGAATTTCTTGCAACCGAAGAAGCCCAGGAACTCTATGCAGTTGGCAATAATGAATTTCCGATCGTTGATATTGAGCTTCCCGAGGCGCTGGATTCGATGGGGAATTTTGAAAGCGATGCAGTAAATGTTACGTCATATGGAGTAAATAATCCGCTTGCGATTCGCCTGATGGATCGAGTTGGGTGGAAATAATCGATGATAAACGCTGCTGAAATTTGATTGCATAGAGAATATCCTAATGATATCTTGATTGAACGGGCTGCACCACTTACGTGCAGCCTTTCTTATTTCCGGCAATTTGTTCACCATTTATGCGGTTAGATCCCAAATATTTCAACGTTTTTATTGGCATAATTGCAATTATATCTGTTCTTGCAATTTTTTATAGTACCATCCGATATTCTCAAAATCAGGTTCTTAATTTTGAGGAAAATATCGCTGATGTTCGTCTTGATACCCTTGTTTTTAAATCCTATTCAGCACCTGATTCATTACGCCTTACAGATTTTGTGAACGGCCCCGTTATTATACACTTCTGGTCTACATGGTCGTCAAAATCAAAAGATGTAAACGAGTTTTTAAACCGCTTCAAAACAGAGAATCAAAATATTACCGTGATTGCCGCAGTTGTTCGGGATGATGAGGACATGGTGCGCAACTATATTAATAATCAATCGTTTTCGTTCCATTTTGTAGAAGGAACTGAATTCTATCAAAAGTTATTGGTTCCGGGAATGCCCGCGCAAATACTTATTGGAAGGGGGAATGAACTGTTTGATACTCATATTGGAGATGATACACGAATGCTTGAGGCCCAGTTAACAGAACTTTTAAACAGCAAGGAACGGTGAGATGTTTGTATCGCTGAACGGGGAGTTAATTAAGAAGGAGATGGCCGCAGTATCGGCATTTCATAGCGGTTTATATTATGGAACCGGCTGTTTTGAAACGATAAGAGCTGAATCAGGTAAACTACTCTTTTTTGATGAGCACTATAACCGGTTAATAGCAGGGCTCAAATATCTCGGTGCAAAAGAGACTGATTTTCCTGATCATCAGACATTGCTAAATAATTCTAAAGAGTTGCTAAGCCTAAATGGTGTTGAAGATGGGTTATCTAAAGTCCGGATTCAGTGCACAATCGCTGAAAAAAAAGGCTACGAAATAGATGATGACTCCACGTTTTACACATTAATTGCCTCCGATAAATATCAAATTAGTGACAAACCCAAAGTTTTAACCGTTGCTAAAACGCGGGTTATCCCTCAAGGCAGCAGGCCACCAGCACTAAAGTTGTGCAATATGCTTCACTACAGAAATGCATTCAGGGAAGCAATAGATGTAGGTGCAGATGATGCCGTAATGCTAACAATCAATGGATATGTATCAGAAACATCTATTGCCAACCTTTTTTGGAAATCGGGAAACAGAATTTTTACACCATCAGCAAAGTGCGATTGTTTACCCGGAATTACACGTAATAATGTTATAAAGTCGATCCAAACATACTCTGGATACAAGCTGACAGAAGGTGAATTTGAATTGAAAACCCTGTTAGAGGCCGATTCTGTATGGGTAGCCAGTAGTTTGGTCGAAGTTCACCCCGTGGAGCGTATCAATCAGCATGATTTTGTGATTGATGACGATCTCACAACCCATTTGTTAAATAACTATCGCTCCGTAAAAAAAGCATTTTAGCATTCCATGAACAAAAACGATCAGCTATTAGCCGATATCGAGCAAAAGCTCAGCACAATTCCGATGTTCAGCAAGAAGGGAGCAGGGGCAGCAAATTTTGATCTTTCTGGAATGCGGCGATTTTGCAACTTAATGGGGAATCCTCAAAATAACTTTCCATCCGTTCACGTTGCCGGCACGAATGGAAAAGGAACTACCTGCAGAATGCTTGCGTCGATCTACCATGAAGCAGGTTACAGGGTTGGTTTATATACATCACCCCACCTGTCTGATGTGAGAGAACGGTTTCTTGTAGATGGGAATATGATTGATCCATCTGAGCTAAATGTTTTCCTTGATGCGTACTGGAGGATCATAAAGGAGCAGAAATTTACCTATTTTGAAATCACGACGGCGATAGCCTTTTGGTATTTTTCGCGCTCAAATGTAGATATTGCTATTATTGAAACCGGGCTCGGCGGGCGCCTGGATGCAACAAATGTAATTCACCCATATGCCTCGGTAATTACATCAATTGGCCTGGATCATACTGATATATTAGGAAATACGATTGCCGAAATTGCGAAAGAGAAAGCAGGAATTATCAAAAAAAATGTACCTGTAGTTGCAGGTAGTTTGCCTGCGGAGGCCGTTCAGGTTACTAAAGCTGTAGCAGACAAGGAAAATGCACCTTATTACCAGGCTGATTCTATTTTGGAGTCATTTCAAAATAATACATTAAAAATAACATCAAGCGCAGGCGAAATTGTTGACCTGATAATACATAGTGGTAAGCAGACAGATGCCAAGAATGCATTAGCAGCTATAACAGTAACGAATATCTTACAAACGCATTTTCCGGTTATTCCCGAAGCTGTGAAAAACGGAGTAGAAAATGTCAATCAACATTACCCGGGAAAAGGGGTATTTTATCGTCTTTCAGAAAATAAATCCTGGTATTTTGATGGTGCTCACAACCGCGATTCTGTCCAAGAGCTTACGGATCATTTGATTCGAATGGCTACACCTGAACAGTGGACAGTTGTACTTAGTTTTATGTCTGACAAACTTAATGCTGATATTGCTCACTACTGGAATCAGTTTTCCAATATTTGGCTATACTCTCAGAGTTCCGAAAGAGCTGCCTCGATAGAACAAATGAAGGAGTATTTTCCTCAATCCCGTGTCCTAAATCTCTCAGATAAAAATGGTTTGCCAGAATTTAAAACGGAATTAGTAATTTTTAGCGGAAGTTTTTACTTTTACAGCATACTAAGCGATTGGATGGGTTCCGGTACAGCTTCAGATAAATAAATCATTCCGTTCTCACAAAAAAGACCCATAGCGTACTACTCTACATCAGGGCGTCCGCTTTCTACATGAATCAAACTTAATAACAAAACGAATTATGTCGGAGAATTATACCGATCAGGATATCCAACTCGATCTGGACAAATTGCACCAAAAAAAGGTGCCAGAATTAAAAGAAATTGCAAAAAGTATAGGATTGAAAGGTATATCAGCCTTAAAAAAACAGTCCCTTATAGATCGCATCAAGGATAAGGCGCAGGAACAAAAGCAGCTAAAAGATCCCGGTAAGAGGGCTCAGGCTGTATCTGCTACTTATGGCAGTCAGGATCACATTCAAACCTACGACGACGATAAAAATAAAAACGATAATAAATCGCAGGGGAACAGGCGTAATCGTGGGGGCAATCAGAAAAAGAATAAAAAACACGTAAGTAATGTGTTACCGGAGTCTGATGCGGATAATCTGGATGATAAACTGCGCGAAATTATTCCCCAGCTGGGTAAATTTCTACTAAACGAAGGCACGCTTGAAATTCTGCCCGATGGATATGGCTTTTTACGATCCGTAAACTATAATTATAAGGCCAGTCCTGATGACATTTATGTATCTCCCTCTCAAATAAAACGTTTTCGCCTTAAACAGGGCGACTGTGTTATTGGAATTATTCGTCCGCCTAAAGTGGGTGAACGCTACTTTGCGCTTCTTCGCGTGGAGGGTGTGAATGGGAAAATTCCGCGGGATATGGATAACAGGGAAGACTTTGAAGATCTGTTGCCAATTTATCCGGAATCACGATTTATTCTTGAAAATAATTTTTCAGAATACTCCACGCGTATAATGGATCTCTTCACACCCATTGGAAAAGGGCAGAGAGGCCTTATTGTTGCCCAGCCAAAAACGGGTAAAACAACGATTCTAAGAAATATTGCCAATGCCGTAAGTAAAAATCATCCCGAGACGAAAATCATCATTTTACTGGTTGACGAACGCCCCGAAGAGGTTACCGAAATGCAGCGAACAGTCGAAAAAGCTGAAGTGGTTGCGTCTACATTTGATGAAAAGCCGGAAAACCACGTTGGGCTATCTGAGATCGTTTTTGAGAAGGCAAAACGCCTTGTAGAAAGCGGCCACGATGTTCTGCTTCTCATGGACTCCATTACACGCCTTGCAAGAGCTTATAACGTAGCAGCCGGCAATTCAGGGCGAACCATGAGCGGTGGTGTGGATTCTGAGGCGCTTAAGGAGCCCAGACAGCTCTTCAGCTCTGCCAGAAATATAGAGGGCGGTGGTAGTTTAACCATTATTGCAACGGCCCTTGTAGATACCGGTTCGCGAATGGACGATGTTATTTTTGAAGAGTTTAAAGGAACTGGTAACATGGAGCTTGTTCTCGACCGAAGGCTCTCTGAACGACGTATATTTCCCTCTATAGATGTATTCAAGAGTGGAACAAGGAGAGAGGAGCTGATTGTTTCTGATGAAGAGAGAGAGAAAGTGGTGCTGCTCAGGCGATACCTGAACAATCACAACGCCATGGAAGCGATGGAGTTTCTTTTAGATAAAATGAAAGGAACCAGATCCAATGAAAATTTTCTGCTCTCGATGAACAAGTAGCAGTAGTATGAGTGAAATTATCATCTCCACATTGAAGATTTGTCTGCCTGTTTATTTATCCAGGATAATGTATTGGCGGTCTTTATCTTTCGACAGTCTTCCCGATTTCCTGTAAAGGGAGTGATAGAAGAATAGGTGTGCTTTTTCTCGTAATGCTTCACGAAGCAGAACGGTTTTCATCTTTTTGGCAGTAATCGGATTTTCATCCATCATTTTCATGGGGTAATGATTAAGGTGGTACTCCGTAGGAATTAAATCTCCAAGAAAGTAAGCGGTATCAGACTGGCTATATAGTTTTACGATTAAATGACCCGGCGTGTGTCCTGCAGACTTAAGTAGGGTAACACCGTTCTGAATAACTGTTTGTTCACGGTCAATGAATTCAAAACGGTTGTCCGCTGCAAGCCTGTAAATTTCATCAAGCCTGTAATCGGCGCCTGCCTGGTTTGTTTTTTTGTTATTTTCTGCAAGAGCATAGTTCCACTCATCCCGGTGAAGAAGATATTTGGCATTTGGGAATGTTGGAGTAGTGTTTAAAGAGTTGGATACGAAAGTAGATCCTGCTGAATGATCGTAATGCAGGTGTGATAGAATCACAAGATCAATGTCTTCAGGAACCAAACCAAAAACGTCGAGATTGGTTTTTACGTTCGATGTGTTTCTGTGAGAACTTTTGTGATCAAGCCCCCACCCAATACCCGGATCAATCACAATATTCATTTTCGGCGTTTGTACTAGAAGAGGGTCTATGCCAAGTGCACTTGAGTGCCGACCAAGTGAGGGATCTGTTTCCGGTTCATTAAGCCGTGCGGGATCCATTTTAACAAACGAGCCATCTCTGAATAGTTCAAAAAAACCTTCGCTCAATTGTTCGACTACGAAATCACCAAGAATCATGAAACTGTTGGTTTATTTTTTGTCATTATAAAAGAAATGCTGCCCGTTAATGAGCAGCATTTTTGATTTAAAAGTATCCTGTAATATTTATTGGCTTATTCCACGTCGAACTTTCCGGGCAGAAGCATCCAGTTTTGGCCTGATGGACGGTTAAGTATTTCACGGAAAGAAGCCGACTCCTTCATCATGTCTGATGGTATCCAGCTGCTAAGCATCGCATGCACTCTCGTTTCAGCCGAACCGAATAGAGACGTAAAAAAGTCTTCGCTCTTGGGATAGGTTTCAACCTGGTAATCTTCAATACCCGCTTTTTCGGCAGCAACTGCAATGGCATCGTCAAGGTCCCCAAGAATATCAACTAATCCAACTTCATGTGCATCAACACCTGTAAATACCCTGCCCTGTGCATGCTCGTGAACTTCGTCACGGGTCATTCCGCGACCTTCTGCCACACGGTTCAAAAAGGTTTCGTAGCCAGATTCAACATTCTGCTGAATCACATTGCGTTCTGCAAGGGTAAATGGCCTCGTGAGATCGAATAGATCAGCATATTCATGAGTTGTCATGGTTTCCGTTAAAATTCCGATGTTCTCATTCAATAATTCTTCAGAATTAAAGAGCAGGTTGAAAATTCCAATGGATCCTGTAATTGTATTTTTAGAGGCAAGGACTGTATCCGCTCCCATTGCCATGTAATACCCACCTGATGCTGCTACAGAGCCCATAGACGCTATCACAGGGACCTTTTCAGATGCTTCTTTAATAGAATTCCAGATCAAATCGGACGATGTTGCAGAGCCTCCTGGACTGTTTATATGAATCACAATAGCTTTTGTATTATCGTCTTCGAGTGCATTATCAAGCTGCTTCTTGACGCTTGCAGGCGTAATTCCCTGGTTGTTACCAAATGGTGAATCAGGGAGGTTGGGGAGAATCATGCCTGAGGTGTAAATAACCGCTATTCTATCCGTAGCATCCGAGGTTTCAAGGCCTGCACTTTCATTCGTTACTTTTGAATAGCGCGAATATGAAACGGTTTTAAGTTCATCATCTTCTTCCAGG
>DATGBT010000154.1:0-2353 GCA_035312505.1 Balneolaceae bacterium
AATGTCTTTTCCTGCACGCATTGACTTGGTTGCTTTCAACCTAACTGCCGACAGCATTCTTTGGTGGCATAAGGATATCGATGAAAATGCCAATTCAAATATTCGTCAAATTACCATATCGCAGGGCCGTGCCTATTTTCAGGGAACCAGCAAATTGCGCTGTTTTGATATTGCCTCGGGCGATTTAATCTGGGAAACCAATTACGGACCCTGGAATCAGGGTGGCAAATTTTTTGCTGCCGGAAGCATTGTTTTTACAGCCTCCGAAGAAATTATGGTCATCAAGTACGGTAGCGGTCTTTTGGCCCTGAATGCCCAAACCGGAGAGGAGCTGTGGGATAAAAATGACGATGATATTCATAATACGACCAACTTTTGGATGACCATGTATAACGATATCGTTTTCTTTACTCACGTAGGTAACGGACTTTCCTATAGCGGTCCGCTCTGGGCGATCCGCGCCTCCGATGGAGAAGAGATATGGATGAAATCTACAGATTTTACCACTACAGGTGACTTTAACGGACCGGTACTCATCGATGAGGAGCGACTGCTGTTTTACACCCGACACGAAGGCAACCTCATTGCATTCCGGATGCCGGAGGATATGTATTGAGGAGTGCTGAAATTAAGGAGAGAGTGATCGTTAAACAATTTAGCATGAAGCCGTGGTCACATATTCTTTTGCTCTTTTGCCTCTGGGTCTCCTGCAATGAGCCCCTAAACGATCTCCCTCCTTGCAACGAAAACAATCCCTGCGCTGAAGATGCATGCCAACCAGAAAACTGTGTGGAAGATTCAACTTTTGTCGGTCTGGATACTCTATGGTCTTTAAATTTAAAAGGATCAATACGCAATGCTGTACTTGATGGTGACAATTTATATTTTAATTTGCGCACTGATGAAGGATTTAACATAGTAAAAGTAAGCCACAGTGGAGAATTACTATGGGAATACACGAACGATTTACCCTATACTGCCATAATGCACAATGCATCTAATTTAAATGCTTTAATTGGACAGTATTTTGATCATGTATTTAGTATAGATGGTGAAAGTGGAAATGAACTTGTCAATTCTTCTATTGGTCTAGGAATTCCTTCAACCACTTATGGATATCTAATTGACAACTACTACTATAGTTGTGTTCACAAAAATGATGAGTCAGAAGCTTATTTAGTTCGTTCTGATGTGGAAGACTTAGAAAACTGGGAGGTCATTTTTACCGTAAAAAGAAGTGACGTAGGAGGTAGTCGACCTAATGTGGAAAGCGTGAATCGGTGGGCACATCCTGATACTCAAGATGAAATATTAGTTTTTCAGCACCGAATGGCATTTCCGAACCGAGTAGATCTTGTAGCTTATAATCTTTCAGCAGACAGTATTTTATGGTGGCATCCAGAGATCGATGAGAATGGCGATTCAAACATTCGACAAATCACCATCTCACATGGCCGAGCCTATTTTCAGGGAACCAGCAAATTGCGCTGTTTTGATATTGCCACCGGGGATTTGATCTGGGAAACCAATTACGGACCCTGGAATCAGGGTGGAAAGTTCTTCGGCTTGGGCGATATCGTGTTTACAGCCTCTGAAGATATCTTAGTGGTAAAGTATCACGAGGGATTGCTAGCTTTAAATGCTGCAACAGGTGCAGAAATATGGGACAAAAATGACGATGATATTCATAATACAAGTAGTTTTACCATGACCATGTATAATGATATTGTATTCTTTACGCATGTGGGAAATGGACTGACATACAATGGTCCCCTCTGGGCCATCCGTGCATCTGATGGGGAGGAAATCTGGATGAAATCTACAGACTTTGCCACTACCGGTAGTTTTAGTGGACCAGTATTGATAGATGAGGAACGTAAAGTGTTTTACACCCGACATGAAGGCAACCTCATTGCTTTCCGCATGCCGGAGGATATGTATTGAGGGGAGCTAAAATAAAGGAAAGAATGATCGTTAAACGTTTAGTATGAAGCCGTGGCCACATATTCTTTTGCTATTTTGCTTCTGGGTCTCCTGCAATGAGCCCCTGAACGATCTCCCTCCTTGCAACGAAAACAATCCCTGCGCCGAGGATGCCTGTCAACCTGAAAGCTGCGTTGAGGACACGACTTTTGTGGGCTTGGATACCTTATGGAAAACAAATATGGAAGCCGGTTCTATCAGACACATGCTGATGGATGCAAACAGCATGTATGTAAACGTATTAACTTCAGAAAGTTTTTATATTGCTTCTTATGATAGAAGCACGGGTAAAAGAAACTGGAAATTTTCCAACGAATTAGGTTCTATAAGTGCGTTCGCTCTTTATGAGGACCAAATAATTGCGCAGAAC
>DATGBT010000155.1:0-4228 GCA_035312505.1 Balneolaceae bacterium
CCTGCAGTCTCTGGCCCATGCGCTTGTCAATAACAGTGTGGAAAAAGCCTCGAAAAGAGAGTTTGGACGAGCCAGGCTCTTTATTGACGACTCCGAAGGGCTATTTGAAGACGTAAGCAACGAATCTGTTGTATGGATGAGTCACGGTGATCATATCAAAAAATTACCAGAACCCTACAAGGTCATTGCCCACACATCAAACGCGCCGGTAGCGGCCGTTAAACATGAGCATAAACCCATTTTCGGCGTTCAATTCCATCCTGAAGTGGCGCATACCGATGAAGGCAGCAAAATTCTAAGAAATTTTGTTATTAATATCTCCGGGTGTGAAGGCACCTGGACTCCGGGCTCTTTTATTGAAGCAGAAATTAAAGCCATACAGGAAGAAGTTGGAGATCAGAAAGTAATTTGCGGCCTGTCCGGCGGCGTCGACTCAACCGTTGTGGCAACGCTTCTCCACAAGGCAATCGGCGATCAGCTTCTCTGTATTTTTGTCGATAACGGACTTTTGCGCAAAAATGAGTACACCGAAGTTCTCGAAACCTATAAAAAACATCTGAAATTACCTGTAAAGGGCATCGACGCTTCCGAGCTTTTTCTGAGTCGGCTTGAGGGAATTTCTGACCCCGAGGAGAAACGAAAAATTATTGGCAATACATTTATTGATGTGTTTGATGAAGCGATCTCCAACGAATCGGAGTACAAATTCCTGGCACAGGGAACCCTCTACCCCGACGTTATTGAAAGCATCTCTTTCAAAGGGCCCTCCGCAACAATAAAATCCCATCATAATGTAGGTGGGCTTCCCGAGAAAATGAACCTCTCTCTCATTGAGCCGGTTCGGGAACTCTTTAAAGATGAAGTTCGGCGTGTTGGCAGAGAGCTCGGCATTCCCGAAAGTTTTATAGGAAGGCATCCCTTTCCCGGGCCCGGCCTTGGAATCCGTGTTCTCGGTGGGCTATCAAAAGAAAAACTTGACCTCCTCCGTGAAGCCGATCATATCTTTATACAGGCACTTCGCAGCCATGGCCTGTACGATAAGGTTTGGCAGGCACTGGCTGTTCTGCTGCCGGTACAGTCTGTAGGTGTAATGGGTGATGAAAGAACATATGAATATACAATTGCTTTGAGATCCGTGAGCAGCGTTGATGGCATGACCGCAGACTGGTCGCACCTTCCATACGACTTTTTATCGGAGGTGAGCAATCGTATCATTAATGAAGTAAGAGGAATTAATCGTGTAGTGTACGATGTAAGCTCAAAACCACCCGCAACCATCGAATGGGAATAATGTGTTTCTTCAAATGAAAGGGAACATTTTCTTAAGGGTACTGATATATCACAAAAAAGATCAATATGCGAGTTAAATTTTACATTTCCCTGTTCTTTATAATTGGCTTATTTACAGCCACTTTACACGCCCAAACGTTTGATGAAGGCCTGGATCTGTACGAACAGGAAGAGTATAGTGAAGCTGTTCAGATATTTACTTCTATAAACGACGAAAGAGCCGAACTTTTTGCGGGTAAGAGCTATTACGCTCTTTATAATTTTCCCATGGCCATCGATTATCTGCGACGCGCTGAGCAGAGCAACCGGGAAGCCATTCGTGACGAAGCCATCTACACGCTTGCACTTGCCCACTTTGGCCTCAGAAACTATGATAGAACTGTGCCTCTCCTCTACTCCCTTGCAACAGGAAACAATCGTACAGGACTCAGGCAGACGGCAACAAGGTTTTACAACCAGTTACTCGGCTTCCTGAGCAGCCGGGAGCGCTATGAACTTCTATATGATATTGAGAACCCGGCAATTCGGTTTGATATTGTTGCAAACTCAAGGCCATTTATGGGGAAGCAGGAGTTCAATGTGATTGCAAAAGAACTTCTTTCAACTACAGCCGATGAAACGTGGAGGGCAAGAATTGAACAGGAACTTATCAACGGGGATGAACGGCTCAGAAATGTACCCGGAACCTACGTAAATGCCCCGGATGGAATGGTTTATAATATTGGTGTGATTCTTCCGCTTTTCGATGAAAACGATCCCGATTTTTCTATTCCGAGAAATATCTATTTCGGAATGGTGATGGCTGCGGATGAATTCAACAGCAGAAATATATCTCAAAAAGTAAACCTGATATTCAAAAATTCTGCAGAAAACCGAGACTCCACTTCTATAGCCATGGCAGAGCTAACCTTTGCACACAGGGTCGATGCCGTTATGGGGCCTATTTTCTCTGATCAGACCGAGGTTGCTGCTGAGTATGCCGACGAATATCACATTCCATTGGTTGTTCCGCTAGCAAATTCTGATGAAATACACAGGAACCACGAATACGCTTTGCAAATGAATCCCACGCCGGAAACGCATGGTATTCAAATGGCACGCTATGCCGTGAATACACTCCGCCTCGATACGCTCGCCATTATTACAGACTCTGAAACAACCGGAAGGTCTTCTGCACTTGCTTTCCGGCACGAAGCAGAAAAACTGGGGGCACACATTTCGTACTATATGGAAGAGGATTTTGCAGCCACAGGTTACGAATTTGGAGAATTAACCGAGGTATTTACTTCAGACACTGCACTTATCGACTCATTGAACTATGTACCTAGCGATGGAATTTTTGCCCCGTTTACCGGGCAGGCTGCAGGCACGATGTCTAACCTTTTGCTCAATTCGCTGGAGGCAATGAATAGCAACGTTGTCATCATGGGAACTCAGGAATGGCAATCGATACGCCTGAGTGATTTCCAGAATCGGTTTTTCGAAATTTACTACACCGACTCTAAAGCCACTATGGATGAATCTGCCAACAGGGAGTTTTTTATAGAAGATTACCAAAGCAGGTACGGACTGGAACCGGATGACTTTTCTATGCTGGGGTTTGATATAGCTACATTCCTGCTACAGCGGCTCGAAACAGCGGGAAATCCGGCATACCTAAAGCGATCCCTTACTGAATCCAATGAATACAGCGGGCTCTCAATTCGTATCGATATGAACGGAAATCGTTCGAATCAACACCTGTTCATAAGACCGTTATCGGAAAGCGCAAAACAACGATAATGAATATTACATTGTCGTATTCTAGGAGTTATCCTCAGATTCCTGTTCTCTTTCGCGCTTAATTCGATACTGTTCCCTGATCCACCTCCTCCACTCTTCACTTGCTTGCCGGTGTTCCTGGAATGTTCTTGAAAACTGATGCGTACCCTCCGGTGTGGCTACCATATAAAGGTAATCGTGCTCTTCGGGAAAGAGCACCGCTCTTATGGAAGTTAGATCGGGATTTGTAATAGGGCCGGGCGGAAGGCCGCGATTTAAATAGGTATTGTATGGATGTTCAAACTGGTAGTCTGCAAAAAGGAGGCGTCTGCGCTCACCCAAAGCGTAGAGAACGGTGGGATCGGCCTGCAGTCGCATTCCTCTCTGAAGCCTGTTTTGATACAGCCCGCTTATTTTTGGCTTTTCTGCATTATCCCTGGCCTCCCACTCCACGATGGATGCTAACGTTAACACTTCGTCTAACGTTAATTCATGTTCATCAATCTCTTCACTCAGCCCAATTGCCACCCTCTGTTCAAATTCGCCAAGAAGACGCTCTACTGCATTTTTAGCACTTGTGGTCCAATACATATCGTAACTATCGGGCAGCATTCGGGCGAACAGGCCCTCACCGGTAAGGTTATGTTTAGCCGCAACTTCTGAGCTGTCTGAAAATAGAGCAGCAAAATCAGAGCTGTCGGGCCGTAACTGAAAGGCAAGGCTTCGCGACAGTCGCCCTATATCAGATCCCGGAATAATCGTAACCCTTGCCGGATCTTGAATTCCCCTACCAAGTTTCGAAAACAGATCGTAAAAAGTGTACTCCCCTTCCAGTTCATATCTTCCGGATTGAAATCGTCTCCATCCCAGGGTTTCTGAAGCCCACTCCATATGTTCTTTGCTAAACTGTACATTGTTATCACTGAGTTCATTTATTAAAAAATCAAGATCTGACGTTTCATAGATCAATAGCTCAGCAGAGTCCTGTGGCTTAATGGCGTTGTCTGCATAAAGCCTGTATTGTCGGGATCCGTATACCAGCAGGGCAACAACCAGGAAAAGCAGGGCAAATTTTACAATATCACTCAGAGAATAACAGTTCATATATCGAGAGTAATGGTCGTTCTAAATATTCAAAAACATAGGCACAAAAAGAGACATATTCATTAACCAGAGC
>DATGBT010000156.1:0-2176 GCA_035312505.1 Balneolaceae bacterium
AGTGCAGACCGCTACCGAACGATTGAAACCAGGCGTGAATATGGACAGGTGAATGAACAACAGCTGCTTCAGGCCCTGGCTGATTTAAAAAGCGACAGCACAGAGTACAAAAACCTGGAGCTCCGGTTTGAAAATGGATATCGCGATCTGCATACTTCCATAGGATGGGAAAAACGAGAAATGGTTCCTGTTGCTGACGAATATAGAGAGGCCGACATGCCGGGTTACGACGATTTTTTATCTCTACTGATGGAGAACAACTCCGTTCTGAAGATCAGGGAAAAAAGACTGGAACAGGCGGAGCTCAATGAGCGGGTAACCAGGGCCGGATTTCTTCCCTCATTAACCGCATCAGCCGGATATGGATACAGCTATATGAGTGCAACCGAAGGACAGTTTGAAGCGCAGGAAGAGCTCGGTTTTAGCGGCGGGTTATCGCTGAAAATCCCAATTTTCAGCGGCGGCAGGAATCGGATCGAGTCTCAAAATGCGGAAAAGCTGATCCGGCAAGAAGAGCTGAGAAAAGAGGAGACGGCAATACAGCTGCAAACCCGGTTCGAAAACAGCTGGCAGCAGTATCTGCACCTTAGGGAACAGCTTGAAACAGAGAGAGCGAACCGTTCGGTGTATGAGCGAAATTACAGACGCGCGGAAGAGATGTTCAGCCAAGGCGAGATTACCGGGGTGGAACTGCGGGCAGCTCAATTATCGCTGGAAAATGCACGGCTAAGGGTATCGGAAACGGGGTTTCAGCTAATGCAGACCGAAACGTTACTGCTCTACCTGAGTGGTGTTTTAATGACGGATTTTTCATATTGATGTAAGATCAAGACAGTGAATTTAAATCATAACACAAATCAAAAATGACAGCACTATGAGTGAATTAAATGAAATTGGACTCGACAGTACAAAAACGAAACAACTGGCGGAAAAGCTGAATATTCTTTTGGCTAATTACTCCGTGTTTTATCAAAATACAAGGGGATTTCACTGGAATATAAAAGGTGACACATTTTTTGAGCTCCACGTTAAATTCGAGGAGCTCTATAATGATCTTGTACTAAAAATTGATGAGGTTGCCGAGCGAATTCTGACACTGGGGTATACTCCCGAACATCAATATTCAGAATATGTCAGCGTATCAGAGATCACTGAAAGCCCAAAAGTGAGCGACGGTAAAAAAGCTGTAGGGAATATACTGGACGCATTTAGAGTAACATTAAAGCTTCAGCGCGAGATCCTTGATCTTTCGGATGAAGCAGATGATGAGGGCACCAACGCATTAATGAGCGACTATATCAGCGAACAGGAGAAACTTGTCTGGATGTATTCATCCTACGCAGGTAAATAGCGTTCATAAAAAGCATCTTTTATCTGTGATGCCGCAATGCTTATTTCCAGGAGAAGCTGTCCAAAAAGGCGAATCCTCACAGAAGTAAGCTTAAATAATTTGGTTCTACGGGAAACCTTGTGGGTAAATGAAATAATCCTAAAAGAAAAACTTTCAATACATGCTTTAAAACCTGGAGAATCACTCACTCAAAAAAGCCAATAATTGATTTATTTCAAGAAAGAAACGCATTGCTTTTACAGATTCTTCATCAAACGGAAATACGCCGCTTGATTCAGAATGACAATGCTCTTCAAGGGATCAAGGGCGGCGTGGTAAATTGGCTCCAAAGAATTTCGATTTCTAACTCACGCCGCCCGCTATCTTATCAAGGACCTTGTCATCCTGAACTACGCCCTTGCTTTTGAGGGCACAGTGAAGGATCTGAAAAGCAAAGATTATTATCTATGTCCGAAGCAATCAATAAAAAGGCTCTCTACCCTCAAGGTTTCTCGTAGAACCAATAATTTAGACATTAAATCCCTCTCTATTAGTTAGAGAGGGATATAGGGTGAGTCTGAACGGTAAAACTAAATGGTTCTTACGGGAAACCTTGTGGGTGGAGTGTGAAATCTGTGGATAATTAATTCTCAATACCACGATATATTGCTTTTACAGATTCTTCCCTTCGTCCCGGTCAGCTGTACCGGGACTTGGGCAGAATGACAAATGTTCTTGGGGGTAGAGAGCGGTCGGCGTGGAGTTAGATATTAAAACTTTTTACTACCACCTGACCACGCCGCCCTAATTCCCCATGAACGACGTCATTCTGAATCAAACGGTGTT